>JBFYPG010000052.1:0-4134 GCA_041303415.1 Bacteroidales bacterium | reverse complement strand
AATGTCAATATAGGCAATGCCTTCTCCACCACGCTCGCTTATACTGCCGCCAATCACAGGTATGATAACCTCGGCCTCGGACTGGCATTCAGACCGGGATGTTTCCAGTTCTACTTCCTGGCTGACAGGATCCCTGTTACATGGAACAGGATCCAGTCGGCTGATTTCGATATGCCGGCGCCGGTGGAGTTCCTGTTCGGAGACAACAGCATTCCTGTTCCGGCAAGCTGGAACACCATTCATTTCAGGTTCGGCATGAACCTGGCTTTCGGGAACAGGCTGAAGAAAAAGAATGATAAACCGATGGTGGTAATTCCTGAACAACTTCAAGAATAATGACCATACTTATACGCATATTTCTTATAGGCCTGATAATTTACCTCCTCTTCAGGTCATTCTTCAGGTATTTCCGGGGGGAAGAGGAAAAACGTGAAGTACATGAGGAAAAACGATCCCCAAATATTAAAAAGGTTTCAAAAGAGGTTGGTGAATATGTTGATTACGAGGATGTTGATAAGAAATAGCCGGTTATTTTCCTGACTCCCTCAGCTGTTTTGCCAGGGCATTGGCAAAAACAAAATCATTGAGAATAGCACAGTCTGATTTAAGGATCTCGTCCTTGCTTCCCTCCCAGCAGATGACGCCTTCATTGATGAATACGATCTTTTCCCCAATCTCCATCACCGAGTTCATGTCGTGAGTATTTACGATCGTGGTCATCGAAAACTCTTCAGTTATCTCCTTGATGAGATCATCTATCAGGATCGCTGTCAGAGGGTCAAGTCCGGAGTTGGGCTCATCGCAGAAGAGATATCTCGGATTCAGCGATATTGCCCTGGCTATCGCCACCCTCTTCTTCATTCCACCTGAAAGCTCGGAAGGAAAAAGCTTATTGGCATCAATGATGTTCACGCGGTTCAGGCAGAAATTCACCCGTTCTGTTTTCTCTTCCAGGCTCTTTTTTGTGAACATATCAAGAGGGAACCTTACGTTCTGTTCAACCGTAAGTGAATCGAACAGGGCGCTTCCCTGGAAGAGCATGCCCATCTGCTTTCGTATCTCCTTCATCTCTTCAAAACCAAGTTTGTTGAACAGCACATCCTCATACCATATCTCGCCGCTGTCAACATTATGAAGCCCCACGATGGCTTTCAGAAGCACCGTTTTGCCCGATCCGCTGCGCCCGATAATAAGATTGGTCTTACCCGGCTCAAAGCTCACCGATACATCATCGAGAACCTTCTTGTCATCGAAGGACTTGTTGATATTTTTCACCCTTATCATGACAGAAGAAGTTGCGTGAGTATGACATTGAAGAGCAGTATGAGGATACTGCTGTGGACAACGGCCCTGGTGCTCGCCCTTCCTACCTCAAGCGATCCGCCGTCGACATAATAGCCGTGGAAAGCCGAGACACTGGTTATGATGAAAGCGAAGAAAACCGTTTTAATCAACGAGTAAACGATATAATAAGGAATGAAAGCATACTGGATCCCGTAGATGTAATCCTCAGATGTAATGACACCGGCAGCGGTCCCTGCCAGCCAGCCTCCAAGTATTCCTACATTGATGCTGATAATTGTAAGGAAAGGATTGAAGAAAAGCGTTGCGATCATCTTGGGAAGGATGAGGTACGAAGCCGAATTGACGCCCATTATCTCGAGAGCATCGATCTGTTCTGTCACCCTCATGGTGCCGATCTCGGATGCAATGTTCGATCCCATCTTGCCTGCAAGGATAAGCGCTACTATTGTTGAGGAGAACTCAAGCAATATTGAATCACGCGTTCCGAGTCCGATGAGGTAGGTAGGGTATATCGGGTTCTCAGTGTTATATGCGGTCTGCAGGGTAATCACAGCCCCCATGAAGAATGACACTATTGTAACAATGCCAATTGAATTGAGTCCCAGGAAAACCAGCTCGTGCATTGTCTGCTTATAATAGACAGAAGCTTTTTCGGGCTTTGAAAAAACCTTTTTGAGCAAAAGGAAGTAACGTCCCAGCTGTGACAGGAATTTTATCATTCACCAGAGTTTACAGCCTTCAAAAATACTAATATTTACCGTATTTACCTCGCCGGGTTTTTGGCGTAAATTAATTATATCTTTGCAGGGAACTCAAAAATCAACTGCCTTATCATGGACAAAAGGTATGTTATCATAATGGCCGGCGGTGTCGGGAGCCGATTCTGGCCGCTGAGCCGTCGTGAGAAGCCAAAGCAGTTTCTCGATATACTGGGCACCGGCGAGACCCTTATTCAGCAGACATTCAGGCGCTTCAAATCGGTATGCCCGAAAAAGAACATATATGTTGTCATCAGCGCCGAGCACAGGCATCTTGTTGAGGAACAGCTTAACATTGATCCTGAGAACGTTCTTGCCGAGCCGTTCCGCAGGAACACGGCCCCATGTCTTGCATATGGCACTTTCAGGATACTGAAGGAGGATCCTGAGGCAGTGATTACTGTTACCCCGGCAGATCATCTTATTGTGAAGGAGGATAAATTCTCCGATGTGATCCGTGAAGCTATGGATTTTGCAGAGACAAATGACGCTCTGCTCACCCTCGGCATCAAGCCCGACAGGCCCGAGACAGGCTACGGATATATCCAGGCCGACCGCAAGAAGCCGGTGAAGGGATACGATAATCTTCTCAAGGTGAAGACATTCACCGAGAAGCCCGACATTGACCTGGCGAAGAAGTTCATCCAGAGCGGCGATTTCTACTGGAACTCCGGGATCTTCATCTGGAACATGAAAAGCATTCTGGCCGCCTTTGAAAAGCATCTTCCCGACACGTACACTGCATTTGACGAGGGCAGGAAGATGTTCGGCACCAGGCAGGAAAAGAGCTTCATCGGCAGGACGTACCCCACCTGCAGAAGCATCTCAATCGACTACGGAATAATGGAGAAAGCCGACAACGTATATGTGATGTGCACCGACATCGGCTGGTCGGACCTCGGCACTTGGGGATCGCTATATGAGCATTCGACAACAGACAGGAAGAACAACGCGATCCTGAGCGGTAATGTCTTCTCATACGACAACAAAGGCAATATCATCAATCTCCCTCCGGATAAGGTTGCCGTGATCCAGGGACTGAAGGACTACATCGTGATCGAGACGAAAGATGTACTGCTTATAGTCAGCAAGGATGAAGAACAGAACATCAAAAACTATCTTGAGGATGTGAAGAAAGAGACGAGGGAGAGGTATTTGTGATTGCGGATTGCGGATTGGCGATTGCGGATTTTTCTCATTCCTGCCCGGGTGACAAACACCACTTCAAGACTGGCTTTTCTTTACAGGTTTAATTATCAGAAACCTGTTTTTCAATGCTGTAAGATAAAGTGCTATGTAGACCAGGCAAAATGCAAGCGGAATAAATAACCATTTCGACCCTGTTTTAAAGAACAGGAAAAGACTCAGCACCAATGCTGCAAGTGTAATTAATGAAAGTTCAGGTTTTAATCTTGGGACTATGATAAATTCTGAATTATCATCTATCTGGCTATATGTAGTTCTGTTGCTCTGGGTCCATAAATGAGAAGCATAAAATTTCCCATCTCGTTCGATCTGTATAGTATAAGGTTTAAAACCCTTTATATGAATTTTTTGTGTATCAGTGTGCAGGTATATCCTGCTGTTTGCTGAAAATTCATTATTTTTTCTGACAGTGATTGTTCTCATTTCGGATTTCGGATTGGGGATTGCGGATTGTTATTTTTGGCTGTTTTACCAGAAGCTGTGAAAATAGCTGTGAGTTCGTTTGCTTCTATTAACAGAGGTTCTAGATTTGTCTTCTCAATCATGTTGGATTCTGAAATAAGTTCCAGCCAGAATAGAGTTTCATCAGATTCTTCTTCAACAACAGTTATTTTTGAGATGAAATCTGCATTGCTTCTGGCTCTGCAGGCTGAGCGGTAATTAGCAGCTACCGAGGTTCCTGATCTTATCAATTGGTTAGCAATGGCATTTCCGGATCTGTTATGTGGCAGTTCTTCCACAAGCTTGATGATCACCAAAGCAAATTGTTTTGTCCTTCTTTTTAATTCTTCTTTATTCATATTTTAATCTCTTTATTTTCAAATCCGCAATCCAAAATCCAAAATCCGAAATAAAAACCCCGGGC
>JBFYPG010000051.1:0-2577 GCA_041303415.1 Bacteroidales bacterium | reverse complement strand
AACCAGCAACAATGCATCGCATACTATACTTCATATTATTACTGATCTCATTAGCCGGCAGTTCCCAGGTCCCTGAAGGTTTTCCTGTTATTGGCAAATCTGATCTTCCCGAAGCAAAGTTTAAGCCTGCAAGGCATTTTACGGAAGAGTCGCTTTTCGGTTATATGAACGGAGGGGCAGAATTATACAGGGAGTATGGGATAAAAGATGCAGTAATAACTGAATTTGACATCGATGACAGGCATTATAAATGCGAGGTGTTCAGGATGAACGGTAATGAGGAGGCATTTGGGATATATTCTGTTTCGAAATTCAAATGCCTGACCTCACCAGAATTCTCACAATACACCTGCCTGAACAGATACCAGATACAGGTTTGCAAGGGGCCATATTATATAAGTATAATAAACCGTTCCGGAACTGGCGCCGATTCTCTCGTGGCATTAAAAGCTGCAAAAATACTTGCTGAGAAGATAAATGACACTTCTTTTGACCTGCAGACATTTATTCCTGATTCAGATCCTGAAACAATGAAAGGAAATGCTGTTCTGGTTAAAGGGAAGCTGGGACTGGCGAACGGAGCATCAGAATGGGAAGATTTTTTCAAGGACCAGGAAGGTTACTGCTCTTTTATTATTGATGGCTCTGACCATACTATTCTGTCAGTCAGGTTTAAAAAAGATGAGGAATTCAAACAATTTCTGAATCTCCGCGGATGGGGAACATACGAACTGAGCTTGTCTGATGTTACTGCCGGCAGCGGAGAAATCCTGAAGCTTATCGGAAATTATCATTTATTAATAAGGATTAATCAGAAATAATTCTCTTTACCACAGAGTCACGCGGAGTATAACGGAGTAACACGGTTTTTAAAGCCGTGCAACTCCCCCGCATAGCGGGGCAAGCTGTTTTAACTCAGTGCAACTCCGTGGTTAAGGCTTTTTCTATCCTGCCTGTTTTTTGCTATTTTTGCATGAATCTTAATTGATGAATTATGGCAGTTTTCAAGAATCTTGATTTACAACCCGGAGATGAAATGGGCGATCATAAAGCAGTTGAGAAAGTCAGGTGCCTGATAATAGGCTCAGGACCGGCAGGTTACACAGCAGCTATCTATGCCGCAAGAGCAAACCTGAAACCTGTTCTTTATACCGGCATGGAGATGGGCGGACAGCTGACTACCACTACCGATGTCGAAAACTTCCCGGGTTACCCTGAAGGAGTAACAGGGCCTGCAATGATGGAAGACTTTAAAAAACAGGCAGAAAGATTCGGCACTGATGTCAGGTTCGGCGTCGTTACATCTGTTGATTTGGCCGGAGATACAAGGCGTGTGATTATTGATGGGAACAAGATTGTGGATGCTGATGCAATCATAATTGCGACAGGTGCAACGGCTAAATACCTCGGAATAGTGGCAGAGAAAAAGTATGCAGGCATGGGTGTCTCTGCATGTGCCACCTGCGACGGTTTTTTTTATAAACAGAAAGATGTTGCGGTGGTGGGTGGTGGTGATACTGCTGCTGAAGAAGCTACATACCTTGCAGGACTCTGCAACAAGGTGTACATGATCGTAAGGAGAAATGTCCTCCGGGCTTCAAAAGCCATGCAGGAGAAGGTGATGAATACAAAGAATATTGAGATACTGTGGGAACACCAGGCAGTTGATCTTTTTGGTGATAGTGGTGTTGAGGGAGCTGTTCTGGTAAAGAAAAAGGGCACTCCGCAGGAGGAGGTAGTCAAAATAAAGATTGACGGGTTCTTCCTGGCGATCGGACATACTCCCAATTCGGAAGTTTTTAAACGGTTTGTAGATACGGATGAGGTGGGTTATATAAAAACCATTCCGGGGACAACAAAGACAAATATACCGGGTATATTTGCGGCAGGCGATGTTCAGGATCCGCATTACCGGCAGGCTGTGACAGCTGCAGGCTCAGGCTGCATGGCAGCAATTGATGCAGAGAGGTATTTATCGGAAAGAATATAATTTTGTGTACATGTACCCTTCCCCCAACCCCCTTCCCTGCTTCGCAAGGCAGGGGGCTATGTTGTAGATAATCAATATCTTGTCCCCCTCCTTGCGAAGCAGGGAGGGAGATTAAGGGGGTGGGTACATGAAGATAAAAAAGATAAACCTATGAAAACATTCCAGAAAACTTTTAAGATAAACGCCGAGCCGTCTGATGTGTATTCAGCGCTGACAAACCCGTATACTATTGAACTATGGTCGGGTTACCCGGCAGTGATGTCGGAAGAACCGGGAAGCGATTTCTCGCTGTGGGAGGGCGACATTACGGGGAAGAACCTGGAATTTGTTAAGAATAAGAAAGTTGTTCAGGAGTGGCATTTCGGTGAGCAGAAAGATAGGTCGGTTGTTACGATCTCAATAAAGCCTGATGGTGAAAACTCGGAGGTGACTGTTGAACATACAAATATTCCCGATTCTGATTTCGCGGATATTGCAGAAGGCTGGAGGGAGTATTATTTCGGAGCGATAATCAATTTCTTCAATCCCAATTTTTAAGCCTGGTGCCGGGCTCTGCTCCCCGACTCAAATAGCCCGTACAGATCCTC
>JBFYPG010000050.1:0-18474 GCA_041303415.1 Bacteroidales bacterium | reverse complement strand
GTCTTCGAAGTGAACCTTGATGTGATCACCGATGTCCCGCAGGATTGGGCAGACTTGCTTGATCCGAAATACGCCGGACAGGTCGCCCTTGCTGGTGATCCCCGCTCATCCAATCAGGCTGCACAGACCGTTTATGCGGCGGCACTTGCCAATGGCATATTCCTCGGTTGCTCCTTTTGAGGTTCCGAATCCTCCGACTGCAAACCCGCCCTTCGGGCCCTTGCCGGTGCTGGTGTCAATGTAAGCCCTGATGCTGTCGGCTCCTACAAAAAGCAGATCCTGTATGTCTCCTTTTGTGGTTCCGAAGCCTCCAACTGCAAATCCGCCTTTCGCGCCTTTTGTCGGTGTAGCGTTTACATAAGCTCGTATGCTGTCAGGATCGATATAAAGATAATTCTGCGAAGGGGCTTTGGAAGTCCCGAATCCTCCCACTGCAAAGCCTCCTTTCGGCCCTTTTGCTCCATCATCAACATATATTCTGACGCCTTCATTGTAAACGGCAAAAACGGTCTGCCCGTCTTTATTAACAACCCTGAAAAGGGCAGAGTCATAAGAAGCCTCCGTGCTTTTGATTAAAACCTTGGCTGACATTGCACCAAGCTTGTCGGTGTTCTTCTTAACCTGCGCATCAATCTTGTTGTCAGCATCCTTGAGGCTTGTGGCAGAAGAGATATAGTTTGCTGAAGAATTTGCTGTGTATGTTCCGTCGGCATTCAGTCCGGTTCCAGTTTCAATTGCATTCACTTCCGTTTGCAGACCGGAAATTTCTGAAGCTCCTCCTGATGAAAGAGCATACGGCACCGACCATAGCTTCGATGTGCCCATATATTTCCAGCTGCCCTGGTAATTGATC
The DNA here is from genome assembly GCA_041303415.1 of Bacteroidales bacterium. Classification (GTDB taxonomy): domain Bacteria; phylum Bacteroidota; class Bacteroidia; order Bacteroidales; family VadinHA17; genus LD21. Next base: position 17,621 of record JBFYPG010000050.1, on the reverse strand, counting down.
TGTATTTTCAGGAATAAAGGTGAGGTGCTCCAGTTTACATCGCTGAAAGTTGCTGCTGTTCCGGACTGCTTTGTGCCGGTACCGACAATAACATTGAATACTCCGTTGCCGTTTGTTTTTACGGATGAATGGAGCTCTTCCCATAAAATAACGGGAGCAATTGTATCTGAAAGTATCCCGGCTTTTACATCAATCGTTGCATTCGCTACCGGCAGGCCCGAGCTGTTGTATAATACTGCCTGGTAATTAATGCCCTGTGGTGCCTGGGCCTGAGCAATAATAAAGGCAGTCATCAATACCGGTAAAATAAATAATTTTCTCATAAGTTGTAATTATCTGATTTATTTAGTTTTATTTCCCTTAATCCTTTATGCAACGAATTGAAACACCATTCTTTTCCGATCCGGTATTAACTATCATTTCAGCGCTATCGTATGTTGCAGAAAAACCTGTCGGATCAGTTGCAATCTTCGTTGAAGTCCACCAGGTACCGATGGCCCCGATTCCACCGAATACTCCCAGGTCGGTACGATAGCCCCCCGGCAGAAGGCCGAATTCAGTATCCAGAACAAAGCCGGTATTTGGTTCCAGCCAGTGAGCTGTCCCGGGTTCCTTATAATATCCTCCTGCCAGCAACGGCCCTCCTGCGAAAGTAATTGCAATATTTACTTCAGCTTCTGTAGGAACATGCCATCCGACCGGACAAAGCAGTCCCGTATTTACAGTCATCCAGTTATACAGGATTCCGTAATCTGCATACGTTACAGCGTCATTGTTATACCATACGTAGCCTGGTGTTGACAGATTCACCCATGTCGCACTATCCGTGACATTGGCTATCGGGGTTCCGTCGTTCAGGTGAGCAGTCTTCAGGTTGGAAACCAGCCATACCTGAGTTCCGACAACAGTCCCAAGATAAAAATTCCCATCGTAGTCAAATACATATCCATAGGTGGAAATTTCCCATTCATCACCATAACCAGTCCCGATGGAATTGGTGGCAAATGCTCTCACGTAATATGTTGTGTATTCAGTCAATCCCAGAATATTATGTATAAAGGATCCCGTTCTTGTATCCCCGGTTATTTTCGTGGGCAGATCTACTGTAGGATCAGGCAGGGTGCTCCATACAATTCCGCTTACCAGCACTGTGTCATCTCCCTCGCTGATAACATAACCCATGACCATGGCAGAAGAGTCTGTTATATTGTACACATCATAAGTTTCGACTGTAGGCACAACCTTTTTAACATCACCGGTATAGCCTATATTACCACTAACATTCAGGTTGTTCTGAACATTCAGCACTCCTCCGATTCCTACTGTATCAGTATTGGCAGTCATCAGAAGTGTCTGTGTCTGGTCAAGATTAATTCCAACAATATTAAAAGTGGATGAGCTTCCCGGACCAGACTCCCTTACATAGAACCTTGTGCTGTCAGGATCCATGAACATGAAGTTCTCCGGATCTCCCTTAGTTGTACCAAAGCCTCCGACTGCAAATCCGCCTTTTACTCCTTTAACAGCCGGAGTTTCATTATTAATATATACTCTTGTGCTGTCGCGTGTCACACGAAGATACTCCTCAGCTGCACTTTTTGAGGTTCCGAATCCGCCGACTGCAAATCCTCCCTTAGGACCCTTGCCGGTGCTGGTGTCTATGTAAGCCCTGATGCTGTCGACCCCTACAAAAAGGAGATCCTGTATATCTCCTTTTGTTGTTCCGAAGCCTCCGACTGCAAATCCGCCCTTCGCTCCTTTTGCCGGTGTATTGTTTACATAAGCTCTGATGCTGTCAGGATCGATATAAAGGTAATTCTGCGAAGGCGCCTTGGAAGTGCCGAAGCCTCCCACTGCAAATCCCCCTTTCGGCCCTTTTGCTCCATCGTCAACATATATCCGCACTCCTTCATTATAGATGGCAAAAACAACCTGATTGTCATCATTTATAACTTTGAACAAGGCGGAATCAGGCGATGCTTCTGTTCCTTTTAACAGCATCTTGCCTGACAACCCGGCAAGCTTGCCTGTATTATCTGCAACCTGGGCATCAAGCTTGTTATCAGCATCCTTCAGACTGGAGGCAGAAAAAATATAGCTGGCGGTCGCATTTGCCACGTAGGTTCCGTCAGCATTCAGTCCGCTGCCTGCCTCAATTGCATTTGTCTCGGCTTGTAATCCCGATAATTCCGACCCATTCCCCGATGCCAGTGCATATGGCACCGACCAGAGCTTTGATGTTCCGATGGTTTTCCAGGTATTCTGATAATTCACCTGCACCCTTAGAAATAATGGAGAGGCGCTCCAGTTTATACCGCTGAATGATGATGCTGTGCCGGACTGCTTTGTGCCCGTACCGATAACAACACTGAATACTCCGTTGCTGTTTGTTTTAACAGATGAATGGAGCTCTTCCCATATGATTACAGGGGTTAGAGTATCTGAAAGAATCCCCGCTTTTATGCTGATTGTTGCTTTTGGTACCGGCAGTCCTGAACTGTTATATAATACTGCCTGATAGCTGAAGCCCTGAGGCGACTGGGCTGCTGCAATTACGCAAATCACTGAAAATAAAGAAAAAAGTAGAGGTTTTTTCATCGATGGTATAAGTTCCTTTTTTCAGGTTTAATATCTTCGTAAAGCTATAAAACAAAAACCGTTTCTCAGCAGGTTTATACATATAAAAAAATCCGTCTTGCAACGGATCTTTCTTTCTGCAGTTGATATTATTTATCCTGTACGCAGCGTATAGAGAATCCTGTTGAGCTTATTTCTGAACCGCTGTCGACCACATCAGAAGAGTAGCTGATCCTGTAATAAGCACCCGATCCCTCAACATCTTCAGCGCTCCACCATGTTGCTGAGTTGCCGAGATCGGTAAATATACTGTTATACGCATCACGATATCCTGCCGGGATTGAGTTGAATCCGCTTGAGTTATTTGTAAGGGGATTATATCCCACAACGCCGGGGGAAACAAAGCTGGGATTCCAGCCGGCTGTTGCCGCCATGGATTTGGCAATATCATTTCCGCTGCCTTCGTAGCCATAACCGTTTGTTTCCAGATAAAGGAATAATTCATCCCATTCGCTGAACGAAGGCAGATGGTACCCTGTTGGACAAACGTTGAGGGGATCTGTTGCAGCATCCCACGTATAAAGCCGCCCGTAAGTCGAAACGTTGACTTCGGTACCTCCATAAGGCCACTGGTATATTGGATTCATTTCATACGTAATTGTATCCAGGGGACTTGAAGTTGTTCCGATGAGTTCACCTGTGCTGTACCGGGAGGTCCTGAGGTTTTCCGCCATCCATACCTGGTTCCCGAGCAGTATAGTGGCATATTTGTAGCCGTCGCCATCAATGGCATCTTTTATAATAGGCTGCACACTCCCGCCAATGTTTATATTTCCACCTACGAAAAGATCATTCTGCAATGAGAGAACTCCATCAATCCCAACTGTATCGGCATTTGCAGTAAGAAGGGACCTTCTCTGGTCAGGACTGAATCCTATGATATTGAAAGTTGAGGAGGATCCATCGCCAAGTTTTCTGACATAAAACCTGGAGCTGTCGGGATTAACAAAGAACAGGTTGTCGGTTTCTCCCTTTTGGGTACCGTAGCTTCCTATGGCAAATCCGCCCTTGTTCCCTTTTCCTTCGGTATCGACCAGGTATAACCTGGTGCTGTCGCGCGTAACGCGCAGGTACTCTTCAGGTTCCGGCTTTGAAGCGCTGAACCCCCCGATTGCGAATCCTCCCTTGGTCCCTCTTGCATCATCAATATCTATATAAGCCCTGATGCTGTCGGGACTGACGACAAACAGTTCGCGGGAAGCGGCTTTGGTGGTCCCGTATCCTCCAACAGTAAATCCTCCCTTGGGACCCTTCCCGGCATCAGCTTTTACATAAGCCCGGATGCTGTCGGGATCTACAAAGAGAAAATTCTGTGACGTGGCTTTACTGGTCCCAAAGCCTCCCACGGCAAAACCTCCTTTTGGTCCTTTTGACCCGTTATCAACATATATCCTTACACCTTCATTATATACGGCAAACACAGTCTGTCCATCCTTGTTCCTGACCTCGAACAGGGCTTCTTCCATGTCGCTGGTCTCTCCGGTCACTGCCAGTTTCTTTACAGTTCCGCTCATCTCTTCGGCAACCATTGCATATGGCACCGTCCATAGCTTTGCGGCTCCGATGCTCTTCCACGAGTTCTGGTAAAATATCTGAATTTTCAGGTACAATGGTGCATTGGTCCAGTCAACATCACTGAACGTTGCTGCTGAGCCGGATTGTTTTGTTCCGGTACCTATTATTAAATTCAATACCCCGGAAGCATTTGTCTTCACTGCAGAGTGAAGCTCTTCCCATACTATCACGGGAGTCAATGTGTCTGACAGGATGCCTGCTTTTACCTGTAGTGTAGTATTCGCTACCGGTCCGCCTGCACTATTGTGAATTACTGCCTGATAATTAAGTCCCTGGGGAACCTGTGCAAGTGAGATAACACACATTGCCCATAAAACTGAAAATAACAAGAGTTTTCTCATATAATTATTGTTTTATTACAAATTAAATCCAAGATTAAAACCAAAATGCAAATGACTGAACCAGTACTTTGATTCAGGTATTTCGTCTGATGTTTCCCAGAAGTCTTCAGCGACAAAAGGTCCCATTTTAACAGGAATTCCGGAAGCAAGCATGACTCTGAATTCTCCGGAAGTGACGCGTTTATTCCATAACTTCACTGATGCTCCCGCCAATACCCCTGGAGAAAACCTGAGAAACTTTTCCGGGTGCTGACCTGTTCCTGTTTCCCTGCCTGAATTGATCATTACAAGGGGAGCAGCATGTAACTCAATGCCTTCCTGATCTCCCGACAATTCAAACCCATAAACAGGGAATGCCAGGTATAAGCTTGAGAAACTCACTGTAAGCCATTCAGCAACAAGTGAATATCCTGTAACCTGCCGCAAGTAGGAATAATTGAGCACAAATCCGATGTTCCTTCGCTCTCCGGCCGATTTCGACCAGGATATCTGTGACATGAATCCGACCGGAGCCTTTTTAGGGTGCGAAATATCACTTCCGGAAAACCAATTTGAAGTAGTAACGTCAAAGTCATTTTCAATCATAAGCCTGCTCATTCTCCATACCGGACCAAAAGTATTTAAACCGATGCCCAGTGTCAGTTTACTTCTGACAACTGAGGATTCGTCCTGCGAAAGTACAATCAGTGACGAAGAAATAAATAACAGGAACCATGAAAATAATCTCATATGACCTGTTTTTAGTTTTTGAGCAGACCTTTAACCGGCTAATCCTGATCTCTTACTTATAAACCCAAATATAGTTATTGCTGTCACTAAAACCATTGCAATGATGGCAGTGACAGCTATTGATCTGAAATCTGCGTGTCTTTTAATGTATATTCCGAGGAATGCCCAGATGACCGACAATCCTATGAATGGATTATTCAGCCGGTACAGAGTCAGAGAGACCAGGAGGGCGCCAATGCAGATAAGTACTATTGCCCAGGCTTGTTCCGGTAGTCCGAATCCGCTCAATTTGTAATGCACAAGCAATGCTGTCACATTGGCAATTGTGGCTATGCATATCCACCCCAGGTAAATACCGAATGAAGCTTTTATAATGCCCATCGGCATATCCCTCACAATTATATTCATATAGATGAGCGTAACAAGCAGTCCGGCCATGACCAGAAGTGAAAGCGGCAGTTTCTGGTAATGCCAGAATACAATCCACACTGCATTCAACAGACATGACAGTGCAAACAGCCAGCCGATTCCGGCGATCGCATCCTGGTTTTTCGAGCTAAACTGAACCACACAGAACAGAGCAAGAAGCAGGTAAATGACTCCCCATATCGAAAAGGTCAAACCAGCCGGCACAAAAAGATTCGGCAGGGCATCAGAAAGGGCCCCCGTCGTCTTGTTGTTAATGGGCAGCGCGTTGGCAAGGTAGTTCATGACTATCATGCCGGCAAAGAGGATTATATTTACGTATTTGACCATAATAACAAAGATAAGAAAATAAATAATCTGGTTACATGTTCCTGGTTCCTGGTTCCTGGTTCCTGGTTCCTGGTTCCTGGTTGCGGAGTGCGTGGTCGGCCCCCATGTGGGTCCGGGGTGAGGGCTATGGGTGTGGGCTGAAGGTTGCTTGTTTGCCGGTTGCTGCCTGCCATTAACCGGTTTTTTCGCCTAATAGTGAGAATTATGCTTATTGCTATCATAAGGAAGTATATTTTTGTTTTTTAATAAATAAGGATAAAATGACAAACCTTTCAAACGACAACTCAGTTATTATCATCGGTGCAGGATTTGCAGGACTCGGCACAGGGATATATGCCCAGATGAACGGTTACAGAACAGAGATCTTCGAAATGCATGACAAACCCGGAGGGCTGTGCACTTCATGGAAACGCAAAGGCTACACTTTTGACGGATGCATTCACTGGCTTGTCGGGTCAAACCGGGAGAGTTCAATGTATCAATACTGGGAAGAAGCAGGCATTGCCCAGGGCAGGAAAATCATCAATATGGATGAGTATATGCGGTTTGAAAGCAATGATGGAAGGAAAGTTATATTTTACTGCGATGTTGACAGGCTTGAAAGGCATCTTCTGGAAGTATCTCCTTCTGACAGGAAAGCAATCAAGGAATTTACAAATGGAATACGCATGTGCCTTTCCTTTGATGCACCCTCAGAAAACACATCTTTCTTCAAGCGTCTGTCCGGGCTGATCAGGCTTGGACTGAATTTTGCAGTAAACGGCCGGAAATTTTCAAAATACATGAAAATCACTGCTGAAGAATTCTCATCCCGCTTCCGGGATCCCCTTTTAAAAGTAGCACTGAAGGAGATGTGGATGCCGGAATTCTCGATACTGTTCATGTTTTTTACATTTGCCTATCTCCATAAAAAGAATGCAGGCTATCCGCTCGGCGGATCAACACCGATGTCGGAATCACTTGAAAAACGGTATCTCAGTCTTGGAGGTAAAGTTAATTACAGGAAAAGAGTTGAAAAGATACTCGTTGAAAACGATAAGGCAGTCGGTATAAAACTCACCGATGGAACAGAATACCGTGCAGACAGAGTCATCTCGGCTGCTGACGGCTACAGCACCATTTTTAACATGCTCGATGGCAAATATGCTGACGACAAGACACGCGAACCTTATGAGAAGTGGCAAATCTTTCAGCCTCTGATATTAGCAGGATTTGGTGTGAACAGGTCATTCATGGATGAACCGGTGTCAGTTTCCGGATTCAGCTATCCTCTTGCTGAGCCCGTTGAGATCGGCGGTATGCTAAGGGACAGGCTCTGGATACATTTATATAATCATGATGAGTCAATGGCTCCCAAGGGAAAAACAAGCATAATCATCATGCTCGAGTCCAGGTACGACTACTGGGAGAAGCTTGCCAGGGATGAAACAGCCTACAGGGCTAAAAAGGAAGAGACAGCGCGTATCCTTATCGACCAGCTGGATAAGAGGTTTCCAGGAATTGCTTCACAGGTAGAGGTGGTTGACATAGCAACACCAATGACTTTTAAAAGATACACCGGCAACTGGCAGGGAAGCTTTGAAGGGTGGCTTATCACACCAGAAAATTCATATACCATGATGAAGCCTATGTCAAATATGCTGCCCGGACTCAGCAATTTTTATATGTCCGGACAGTGGGTTCAACCGGGAGGCGGTTTGCCGACAGGCATAATGTCGGGACGGAGGCTTATAAAAAATATCTGTAAAGAGGATAAAAGGAAATTCATAACAAAAACGGTATGACGGTATGACGGTATGACGGTGCGACGGTTCTCTTATTTCCCGGAATCGTTTGCTTTCCAGAACAGGTAAAAGGATCCTTCTTTCGTCGGAAAACAGCGGTGTGCCGCTGGAAATATGGCTCTCCCCTGACCGTACCCACAGCCAGCCGTCCTTCTGACTTACCTCTGATCCGCCGTTCCCGTTAAGGCGATCCATTTCTGAGTTGATCTTTTGTAAATAACTATCAATCAGGTCAGTGTAAAGATTTCTGAGAGTTGAGTATGCTTCACTGAACCGGGAATATGATCTCAGCTGCTGGTACCCGGCGGGGTACTTCCGCCTCATATATAAAAGGTATTCGCTTATGAAGAAATCAAACTCATAGAAGGCACTCATCGTGCTCTGGGTATGCGTAACCCACTCAAAGAGTTCTCCGGCAAAGGCACAACAGGCTCCGGGCTGCCATCCTTTTTCAATATGAACAGCAGGGCAGCTGCCAACAACACCAGTATGAAAGCCGATCTCATTTTGCCTCATTTAATCAACCAGCCAAAACTAATAAGCAATTGGCAATAAGCAATAGATGTTAACATTTTTTACTTTTTCCATCTGTGCATCGCCCTGCTCTGAAAGAGCTTAATATGAATAACCCCCAGTCCGTCTGGGGGTAGATGGCTAACTAACAACTCTCAGCTCTGAAGGAGCTGAATATTAAACCCCTTCAGGGTTTCATACAGGAGAGTAGTGCTCCCACCCCCAGATTTACTGGGGGTTATTCACATTCAGCCGCATCCGCGGCTTAAAGAGCTGCTTCATCTCACCATCCCGCCCTCCTTCTGCCTCCGTAGTCGCGAGAACCAGGGACGAAGGAGGCTCCCACTCTCCCACTCCTTCTTCCTGCCCATGCGCCCTTGTACCTTGCACCCTTGTACCTTACACCCTTGTACCTTACACCCTTGTACCTTGCACCGTCATTGCGAGTCCCGCCACCACCTTCGTCCCGAGTCCTCGGGACTTCGGTGGTCAAGGGCGGGACGAAGCAATCTTCCTACTTCACCATCAGTTTCTCCACCATCACCTTCAGCTCCTCTATCTGCTGCTGCTGTGATTCTATCCTCTGCTCCTGTGATTCAATCTGCTGCTGCTGTTCCTGAATGGCTTTGGTTAATATCGGCACAAGTGAAGGAAGTGATAGCTGTAGAATGCCATCCTGACCTTCACTGACTGCATCGGGATAAACTTTTTCTATATCCTGAGCAATAAATCCGGTAAGCGTTTTACCGGGAACTGCCCTGAATTCAAAATCGACAACAGGCATGTTTTTTACTATCGTTATTCCATCTATCAATGTTGGAACAATAGCTGTTTTGAGTGATATGTCAGATGTTGTATTATACAGGGTTGTGCTATTCTTAATTTGAATACTTCCAACACCTGTAAAATCTCCGTCGTAAAAGGAGATTGCATTTACTGCGGTGGCTCCAGATGTATAAGGACCGCAGGCAATAGCCAGTCCATGGTTCGAAGTAGTATTGCCATCATTACGTATCGTTGCTATATGACCGGCGGGAGCTCCGTAGACATAAAAAACATAGGGGGAATTTGTAGTTCCGATTCCCACATTCCCTCCGATAGGGCATAGTGACAATCCAAATGGAACATTATCAGTAGAACGAAGCGGCTGGATCCATGTATTCCAGGAAGGAGAACCGTCAAGCGCCCCGAAATAAGTAAATACATCTCCTCCGCCAATATGAGCAATTGCATTTGCCGAATTGATTGTATTGCTTCTAAGTCCTGCCACAGATAATCTGTTAAGTGGAGATGTTGTACCGATTCCCACATTGTTAGTTAAATTATTGACGATTAGCGCCCATGCATTTCCCCAATTCAGAATGCCGAAGTTATTATCATCATACATGCCAATAAAAAACCTGTCACTTGTATTTGCGGCATTCATGAGATAAATGCCCGGAGTATCCCCACCGTTATAAAAGCGAGCTCTGCCATTTATATCAAGCTTGGAAACAGGATAACTAATACCAATTCCGACATTGCCGTTTTTCAGGACAGTCACTGCATTTGATTTGGCAGTGGATGATTCTCCATTTCCAATTACAAATAACCGATCAGAAGGATCCCATTCTGTCTCAGAATAATAAGGATACCATATATTATAAGAACCTACCACGAACTCACATTTTGATTGCGCAAAAGTACCCACACCTAGTGCCGTTGAAAGTGATCCAAATGCCTTTGTTTGATAACCTATCGCTGTTCCATAAAATCCTGATTGAGTTGAATTACCCAAGGCAATTGAACTATTTCCATCAGCTTGTGCATAACTTCCAAGTGCTATTGACCCAGTCCCTATTGCTTTTGACCAAGGCCCCCATGCCAATGAATTATTTCCACTTGCGGTTGAATGATAGCCCATTGCCAATGAGTAACCCCCACTTGCAGTCGAATGATAACCGGTTGACATTGAGTAACTGCCACTTGCCTTTGAATAGTAACCGATAGCAGTCGCTGTATTTCCTGAGGCGATTGTACTAAATCCCATTGTAGTAGAGCCATAACCTGATGCACAGGTTTTGTATCCTAGTGAAATAGAAAGATCACCCCGTGCTGTATCAGCTAGGCCTATTGCATAGGATCCCATTCCTAACGACTGTGTACCCTGTCCTAAAGCAAATGAATAATCTCCTTTTGCATAAGCAACTCCTGTTGCTGTACCGGCTGAGTCTACTCCGGCACTTCCAAATGCAAAACTCCGTTTTCCTTCTGCAATTGCTCCCCTGCCGAAAGCGTAACTCTCCTCATTCTTTGCCAATGCCCACTGTCCGAATGCAAATGAATTTATTTTATTTGCTACTGCCTGGTATCCTATTGCTGTAGAGTAATCTTTTCGTGCAATAGCCTGGTAACCAAGTGCCTGTGAGTAGTCACCGATTGCCTTCGATTCATATCCGCTGGCAAATGAATTCTCCCCGACACTATCGGGAAGTTCAACAAGCACCCTGCCGGTGAGAAAAGCATTCTTTACAGGATACCACAATATCCTGTTCTGTGACGGGTCTATTGTGTCCTGTGCACTTGTCGACACATTGAAGAAATTTGCATTGTTCCCCTCTCCCTTCGTATAGTCGAATCCCCCGATCGCAAACCCTCCCTTCGGTCCCTTGCCGGAATCATCTATATAAATCCTCACGCTGTCGTCACTGACCGTCATGAGTTTCTGGCCACCCTTTGTGAGACCATACCCTCCTATCGCAAATCCCCCCTTCACTCCTTTCGGATAATCATCATCAGCATTGTCAACATATATCCTCACACTGTCATCACTCACAAAAAGGAAATTCTGAGGCTCCGCCTTATCTATGCCATAGCCTCCGATAGCAAACCCTCCCTTGGGTCCCTTACCCGACTGATTTATGTAAATCCTGACCGTATCAGGCTTTACTATAAAATAAGGCTGTGACTCACCCTCCTTGGTTGTGCCGAAGCCTCCGATGGCAAATCCTCCCTTGGGACCTTTTGCCGTATCATCAACATATATCCTCACCCCCTCGTTGTAAACTGCAAATATCACCTGCCCGTCCTTGTTCCGCACCTCAAACAGGGCCTCATCCATCACGTCCGTGGTGCCGATAATATTGAGATTTTCGACAGGTCCGGTCACCTCCTTTGCAACAAGAGAATAGGGCACCGACATGATCTGCGTGATTCCCATCTCCGTGTAGCCGCTGCCGGTATTGGCGCTTGTCTTAAGATATCTCGGCCGCGAGGCCCAGTCAATCTCTTCAAATAAAAGAGCAGTTCCTCCTGTCCTTCCGCTCTGACCGACAATGAATGATATGAGTCCGTACTCATTCGGAGTCACGGTATGCTCCTCGATCCAGAAAACAGTATCCGCGGCGAGGTTCTGTATCTCAACCTTGATGTCGAAGGCAGTGGTTATCAGGTTGCCTCCGGCATCCCGGGCAATGGCCTGGTAGTTGAATCCCTGCGGTACCTGGCTCAGGGCGGAGGGAGAAAAGATAAAAGATAAAAGACAAAAGATAAAAGACAGAAGATGGCTGGGGGAGAGTTTGGTTTTCATGTTGAAAGGTGATAAGGCATGAAGGCGTTAAGGCTTTAGGGCGCAACACTAATTAATCCAGTATAAAGGCTGAGGGAGCCAGTGGTGAGAGTGTCATATTCCGCCTGGTCAGGTTTTCGAATATTCCGGCGAAATATTTGAAAAAGAGGACCTTGTAAAAGCAATATAAAACAAAAAGAGAGGTCCGTCAAGTTTTTTTGACGAATAGAGGTTTTAATACGATCAGTTGTCAGAATAAGGGATTGATTATATTTGTCAGCAAAAAAATCCAAAGACCCAGATGAAGATACGTTACACCCTCCTGGTCATTTTAGTTCTGATCCTCCTTGCTCCAGTCAAAATATATTCTCAGGTCCAGAAGGTCCCTCCGTTTCAGATGATGCTTCATGACGGGAAGATATTCAGGGCGCAGGACCTTCCTCTTGGAAAGAATATTATAATAGTGTACTTCTCACCTGAATGCGAGGAGTGCCACGAGTTTACAAATGCAATGAAGGAGCGGATTGAGGATCTTCAGGATGCATCAATTGCCATGATAACCTATATGCCGGTTGAAAAAGTAAGGCCTTATGTGGCTGAGAACAGGCTTTATATCTATCCTAATATATACATAGGGACAGAAGGAAACTCTCTTTTCGTAGCTAACTACTTCAGCATTAGTCTCTTCCCTTTTGTTGCCCTCTTCGATATAAAAGGCACCCTGGTAAAGAAGTACACCAGTAAAGAGGTAAATATTGATGATCTGATCAATAGGTTGAAAAGTCTCTAAAACAACCACAGAGTATTGAAAAACCCATCCCCTGCACCATCCCTTTACACACATCTTTTAATACTCGGTTAATAAGAGGGAGATTCTTCACTTCGCCTCCTTCGTCGGCTTCGTTCAGAATGACAGAACTCTAAGGGTATTGAGGGAAAGAGGCGGCGCGTTTGGAATATCATTCAGTCAGGAAGAGAAATCATTTCCAAACACGCCGCCTCTTTCCCAATGTTTCCCGGAGTTCTGTCATTCCGAGTGTTAAGGCCCCAAGGTGCCCACGATATTTATATGACAAAAAAGAACTTAATCGCAAAGTTCCAACGTTACAGCCAGTTACGTAAACTTGTCATTGGTAACGAAGTGAGGAATCCCCCTCAATATCAACAAAATATCTCATATTTCTGCTCCCTGGGCCGAGCGAATAATCTTCACTTTAATAACAGATTCAAAAGATATGTGTATAAGTAGTATTACAGGAGGGGATTTATTCCTCAGGGAAGCTTATCTGTTTCGGTTCCCAGCTATCGGTTGTAGAGCCGTCACCCAGCTGGCCTCCCTGGTTCCTGCCCCAGGTCCAGAGTGTGCCGTCGCTTTTAACTGCCATTGAATGGGAGCCTCCGGCAGCAATAATATTGAAGCCTGTGCCAACTTTTACTGGTGCAATCTCATTGGTGGTGGTTCCTGTTCCCAGCTGGCCGCTGGCATTCCATCCCCATGTCCACACTGATCCGTCTGCCTTGATCGCCATCGAGTGCGCGTAGCCTGCTGATATTGCAATAAAGTTAAATCCTATCTGTACCGGCTGCAGCCGTGTGCTGAATGAACCGTCGCCAACCTGCCCGTAGTCATTATACCCCCAGGCGTAAAGATCACCATTGTCCCTGAGGGCAAGGTAATGACCGTATCCTGCAGCTATTGCGACAACGTTGGTTCCAACCTGCTTTGGTGTGGTGATATTCTCATCCACTCCATCTCCTAAAGTACCCTGACCATCCCATCCCCAGAACCAGAGTGTCTTGTCACTCTTAAGCGCCAGAGTACCTCCTCCTCCTGCAGAGATAGCATCGAAGCCGTCAGATAGCTTCCAGGGAGCAGTTTTGTCAGTCCTGGTTCCATCTCCAAGCTGATAGAAATTGTTATCGCCCCATGTGTAGAGAAAGTTGTCTGATTTAATTGCTGCTGAATGGCTGAAGCCTGCGCTGATCTTTCTGAATCCTGAACCGACCTCAGCAGGAGTACTTTTACTTTCATATGTATCGTCACCCAGCTGCCCCTCCTGGTTCAAACCCCATGCCCAGAGCGATCCGTCAGATTTGATGGCAAATGAATGCGCACCTCCGGCAGCCAGGTTCGAATATCCAGTGCCGAGCCGGAAAGGAGTGGTTCTGTTGTCTGACATACCGTCACCAAGCTGGTTTGAACTGTTATAACCCCATACCCACAGGGAGCCGTCTGATCTCAGTGCCATCGAATGTCCGTAACCTGCAGCTACTCCCAGTAATATCGGTTCATCTTTCTTCTCACAGCCGTATGCCAGGAACAGTGCCAGCCCTGCAATTATTACCGGGCAGAGGCTTAATGTCGTAATCTTTCTTACCATGCTTTTAAAATTAAGAGGGATAAAAGTACTTTAAAATGTCGATAAAATAAACTGATGCTCATTATAAACGCAATAATCAGGTGTCTCGTATTCGTGTAAAAGTATTTTCCGTGTTGACTTTGTTCAAAATGATTAGTAACTTGCTATAAATTAGTAAAGTGAAATAAAAAATGAACAGACCCGGGATTGTAATTCTCACATCCATGATTTTGCTGACTTCCTGCGAAAAGGAGAAGGATTTCGGTAAAGCGCTCTATTCGGGAGATGAAATGATAAGTTATCTCAGCTGGTCGGAATACGGCGATGAAATATACTTCGCTGTTGAAAGGGATAATTACAGGCGAACCCTTTATGGTGTTGATATAAACACGGGAGATTCATGGAGGATAGGCGACATAACGGCAAATTATGGTGCTGCGTTATTTCAGAAGGATGGTAAAATTTTTTATTTCAACGACCTGACGTACATGAATACAAAGTTATATTCAATCGAAAAAACGGGCGGGAGTCCGAAAATGGTTATCGATTCGCTTGATTCCCCTCTGTTTTCAAACAGATATGTCGCTTTCATAAGATCATATTTCCTGACTGATACAAGCTATATAAAGACTATATTGTATGATCTTGATAATGAATCTGAAAGAGCAATCGAATCAACTGTCATTTTAACACCGGCAGCCATTTCTCCTGATGGCACCCTTCTGCTTCTCAGATGGATTGACAATTATAATTATACGCTCCACCTGTCAATGTACAAAACTGAAACGGGAGAGATATCCGACCTTCCGTCCTCTCAGAACCTGTATTATTACACTTACTTCTGGAAGGACAATGAGGTTTATGCATTAGGTGATTACGGGTCGGGGCCGGCGATATACAATATATCCGGTAATCAGAAACTTACTTTTCCCGAACCGCTCAGTTATTCCAATTCATATACTGTTTCTCCCTCAGGGAGCATGCTGGCCTATGTAGTCACTGAATATCCTGCCATGGCACAGGGCTGGGTGGGTTCCCACTATTACCTTCATATCATGAAAACGGGCGCATCGGAAAAGATAGTATTTGACATGGAGAGGGAGTCTATCTCAGGCTACACCCTGGTCTTTTCTCCCGACGAAACCCGCATAGCATACATCCGCGACAACACTGATATTTATGTCCTGACAATTAATTAAAACCTGACCGGTTATCACAATTTCAGCTGTTTTCTGCAATCCGTTAACCGGAAAATGCATTTCGTAAATCAGGCTTCTCCCTGTCTTTATCCATTGCCTAATTTAGTTTCCGTAATGAAATTGAAAATGAAAAGACAATTCAATACAAGGACAGCAAAAGTAATTTTAATCACTAATTAATTATCTATTAAGCCATGAAAAGACTAATCACAGCCGCAGTACTCATCATTGCATGTTGTACGGCATCTTTTGCAACGAAAAAAGTGGTTGCAGAAGGCAAAACCCATTCAGTTCTCGGTGACTACAGGATCGAGTCAATAGAAAATCCCGTTATGATCAACGGAAAAGAGCTAAAAGCGTTTACGGTTACCTATGAAAATACCGGATTAAAAACCACCGTTGCCGTTGAAAAAACCCTCAACTGCACGAAATACTACGTGCTTTCCGACATGCTTTCAGTACAGTATGTCTGCAACGGTAATTATTTCGGTGTTGAACGGCTCGACAAGAAGCTGGTAAAAGACGGGTTCCAGACGACTAACGATGCTCTTGACAACTTCCAGTATTACCACCAGAAAGTGCTTTCATGCGGTACGAACACCGACATTGAAAACACAAAACTCATTGCTGCCTATTTTCCGTATCTCTTCAAAAACACGGAAGATGTCCTGGCAGTAAAATGAAGAGCGCTTCCAGCTCTTCCCTACGGTTTAGTTTTAGTATAATTAACGCGGAAAGGGGCCCTCTCAGAGAGCCCCTTTTTGTTTAAAATCCTTTCCCTTATCCCTTGAACCTGGCCATGTGGACCAGGAAGAGGTCTTTCCGGTTGCGGGAAATTGGAATCTCCGACCCGTCCTGCATCTCGATGTAACCACCCTCCTTTCTGACATATTTCTTTACATAGCGCAGGTTAATGAGGTATGAATTGTGCGGCCTGAAGAAGTGACGGTCGCTCAGAAGATCCTGGAATTCCTTGAGGTTCTTTGATACCAGGATCTTGCGGTTGCCTGTTATGAAGAACCAGGAATAGCTGCGGTCAGCTTCAATACGGATGATATCCTTGGGATTCAGGTACTCCATACCGTCGGATGTGGGAATTGCCAGCCGTGACGGGACACCTGTCTTCAGGTTTTCAAGAAGCGCCTTTATGTTCTCGTTCCCCCTGAACATGCTGCTGGACCGCTTCTGCATAACCTTGTTGACCGCCTCAATGAACTCGTTTATGTTTATCGGCTTGAGAATATAATCCACAGCGCTGAACTTTATAGCCTTTATTGCATAGTGATTGAATGCCGTTATGAAAACAACATCAAACTCCTTTTCCGGGAAGTTTGTAAGCAGATCAAACCCTGTGCCGTGCGGCATCTCAACATCAAGAAATACCAGGTCAGGCTTTAAATCCTTGATTACCTCCACTCCCTCTTTTACATCATGGGCTTTGCCAACCACATTGAGACCGGGACAATACTCCCCGATGATCGAAAAGATGAAATCAACTGCATCCTTCTCATCGTCAACAATAACTGTTTTCAGCTTTGTACTCATGTCATTACCGGTATTTGCATTTCAACCTTAGTTCCAGCCGTGTTACCGTCATTGTCTTTCAGATCAGTATAGGTCGTTTTAAGGCATGAACCATAAAGGGAGTTCACCAGGTCAAGCCTTGAGGTAACAATCTTTGTTCCCAGGGAGTTGTGGTTACCCTCCCGCTCCGTCCTCCTTTCGCGTGCTGCATCACGCCCGATACCGTTATCTTCAATCGTGCATGTAAGATAATCATTTAATAGCTTAATTTCAATCTTAACCTTTCCTTTTGTTTCCATTGGTATCAACCCGTGACAGATGGAATTCTCAACATAAGGTTGAATGAGCATTGTAGGCACTTTGAACATTATCGGGTCGATATCCTCATCAACAATTATTTCATAATCAAATTTATCCTTAAACCTGATGCTTTCAAGTTCCAGGTACAGGGTCAGGGCGTTCAACTCGTCACTCAAAGGGATATAAGTATGCTGCGAATTCTCAAGCACCTTGCGCATCAGGTTTGAGAATTTCGTAAGGTAATTGTTGGTAGCCAGCTTATCGTGCTGGTACATATAATATTGTATCGAGTTCAGTGTATTGAAGATAAAATGAGGATTCATCTGCTGCCTGAGGTTTGCCTGCTGGATCTCTGC
>JBFYPG010000049.1:0-8991 GCA_041303415.1 Bacteroidales bacterium | reverse complement strand
GATGCTGCAGGCGGAGGAGGCCCTCCTGATGAAATGTTTAATATAAGCTGGAATACATTCTGGGATGTCAAAACGAGCCGTGATGACAAAGGCTGGTATGTCGAGATGAGGATCCCGTTCTCAAGCCTCAAATTCAAGCCGGAAAATGATATTGCGACTATGGGGCTGATAGTCACACGTAATATCAGCGCCAACAACGAAACCGACACTTATCCGGCCATAGATCCGAGATATGGATTTATGGCTGTCAACAAGCCTTCGCTTTCAGCTGCCATCCGGTTCAACGGGGCAAGGCCTGAAAGACCTGTATATATTTCACCATACGCAATTGCCGGATTCTCAAGGGACTGGAGCCTGAATGAAACCGAAGATGCATATGTTGATGAAGATAAGAAACATCTGAATGCCGGACTTGATGTCAAATATAATATCAACAGCAATCTCACTCTTGACCTGACAGCCAATACTGACTTTGCCCAGGTTGAAGCTGACGATCAGCAGGTAAACCTTACCAGGTATTCTTTATTTTTTCCTGAAAAGAGAATGTTCTTCCAGGAGAGATCAAGTCTGTTCAGCTTCGAACTGGGCGGGTTCAATGATAATCTGTTTTACAGCAGGGATATTGGTCTTTCAAGAGGAAATCCCGTCAGGATCTACGGCGGAGCAAGACTGGTCGGCAGAATCGGGAAATGGGATATGGGATTCCTGGATATGCAGACAGAAGAATATGAAGAGAATCCGTCAGAAAATTTCGGAGTGCTGAGGATGAGGAGGCAGGTCATAAACGAAAACTCCTATGTAGGCGGCATAGTAACCTCAAGACTTGGAATGAACGGTTATCAAAACTATGCTTACGGACTTGACGGAATTTTCAGGCTATTTGGTGATGACTACCTGAATGTCAAGTGGGCGCAGACATATGACAGTGACATCGACAACAAAATGACTTCACTTGATCCTTCATTCGTGATGGTAAACTGGGAAAGACGATCGGAGAAAGGACTCGGCTATAACTTCAACTATACCTATTCAGGGGAGCAATTCAATCCGGGTATAGGATTCGTAATGAGAGGAGCCGTTCAGGGACTAAACGGACAGCTTCTTTACGGGTGGTTACCGGGGGAGGATTCTCCATTCTTCAATTATAGTGTTTTCGTCAGGGCTGACCGATATACCCGTCTTGGAGACGGAATGCTTGAAGGAATGAATATTGAACCTGGTTTTGAGATAAATACAAAGAAGAACCTGCATGCCGAAATAGGACTCGAATATCAGAAGGAAGGCGTAATGGAAGATTTCCGGCTGTCAGACAGTATTCTGATAAGTGCCGGAGAATATAGTTTTGCAGGACTTCAGATGAGGATTGGAACTTCCGAGTCAAAAATGATCTCTTTAAGGGGAGATATCAACGCCGGAAAGTTCTATGACGGTAACAGGTACGGCTTTGAATCTGAATGGCTTTTTAACCTGTCCTCAAGCTTCAACATTTCAGCTGCATATGAATTCAATGCGTTAAGATTCCCTGACAGACCCATAAATAATTCCCTTAATATACACTCCATCAACTCCAGGGCAACCTATATGTTCAGTACAAAGCTGTCAGCCAGCATGCTGGTACAATATGTTAACACCGAAGATGAGATGATAACCAATTTCAGGTTAAGGTACAATCCGCGTGAAGGAAATGACTTCTACCTCGTCTTTAACGATTTCAGAGCTTTTTCCGGAAAAAATGAGACACTCTCAATACCTTCTTTTTTTAACAGGACCATAATGGTTAAGTATACACATACCTTTATATTATAATCAAGCAGCTTAGCACGCTGAATCCTGAGCTCTGCGCCCTGAGCCCTGAGCCAAAAAACCCACCCCCGCCCCCTCCGAGGAGGGGAGTCTGAATAGCCCTGAGCCCTGCGCCTCAATCATCCAGCGCCTGGTAAACCATTGCCCTGAACCTGTTATGGATCTCATTGTGGCTCATCGGGCTTTGCTGTGTAAATATCAGGCAGACAAGTCTTTCTTTAGGATCAGCCCAATAATTAGTGGAAAAATAACCACCCCAGGAAAAGGATCCTTCTGAAATGCCGAACTGAGTCTGGCCGTCTTCAGTTGTAATCTGAAATCCCAAGCCGAATTTATCGCGACCAACATTCAGTTCCCCAATCTGATTAGAGGTTATCAGTTCAACTGTCCTCCTCGCAAGAAGCCTCCTGCCATCATAAACACCATTATTGAGAAGCATTTGCAGGAAAGTCCCGTAATCCTTAACAGTCGAGCATAACCCCGCTCCTCCCGAGAAATAGGTTCCATTTTCAACCAGCGGATAATCAAAGAAATCACTCTTCGAAAATACCACATGCCCTTTACTGTCCTCACCGCTGACCTTGACCAGCCTTCTCTGTTTTTCCTTTGGCAGATAAAAATAGGTGTCGTTCATTCCCAGTGGCTCGAACATACGCGTCTTTAAAAACTGATCAAGTTTTTGACCTGACCAGACCTCTACAAGGTAACCAAGCACATCAACATTCAATCCGTAAGTCCATCTCTCTCCGGGCTGGTGGAACAGTGGTAACTTACCCAGGGCTTTCATTTTATCTCCAATCACCATCTTATCGTCTCCAAAACCTCCGGGAATGGCAGCCTTCGCATAAATAGCATTCATCACCGGTGTACCTATTCCGGCATAACCAATACCTGAGGTATGAGTGAAGAGATCCCTCACAGTAACCTGCCGTTTTGCAGGGATAGTCGTGTATGTCGAATCCTTTTCATTGAACTCATCAAGCACCTGGTTATGGGCAAATTCCGGTATATACTTTGAAACAGGATCATCGAGAAGGAATTTTCCTTCCTCAAAGAGCATCATGGCTGCGACGCTTACGACTGCCTTGGTCTGTGAAGCGATTCTGAAGATGTCATCTGTTTTCATCGGGATCCTGGTTCCAAGATCGCTTACGCCAAAGGCTTTTTCATAGATTATCTTCCCATCACGCGCTATGAATCCGACAGCACCTGCGGTCCAGCAGCTGTCAACAGCCTGCTGCAGCATGTTGTCAATCCGTGCAAGCCGCTCCGTTGACATGCATGCCGATTCAGGAGAGGCTTCCTTTAACAGGGGAGCATTTTTGTCACATGAACTCAGGCTCAGAAGAACCAAAAGCAAAATCTGAATTGTTAACTTCTTCATATTATTTAAATATTAATAAAACTCAAAAAAACACGGAGTTACACGGGTCTTCGTCCCGAGTACTCGGGACTCAGACTGACACGGATTTACACTGTTTCTTCTCCCCTTCGCCCACTCTCCCACTCTCCCACTCTCCCATTCTCCCCCTCCCCCACTCTCGTTTTTCTATGATTCTCATTTCGCCTTCTCAAGAAGCATCCCTGCCAGGTTTTCAGCTGCTTTCCTGTTCTCAAAACTTTCAGGAAGACGGTCATGATCAATATATTCGTTGTAGATCCACGGATCGCCGATGGCAAATACATATCCCTTCCCATAATTTGTCTCAGCGATCAGCACCTTTCCGTTTTCGACCAGGACAGGTCTGGCATTTTTTGACAAATTGATGTTGGACACCTCTTTTATATAGATCTTTGATACACCCTTGAATAAAGGATGATCAGGGAGGCTGGTGCAGGCGCCCATCTCCCAGTTGTTGCCGGTTACAGGATGCAGCGTCACATGATTGAATGTCATCCCGAACTGCGTCATCATTTTATTCAGGTGAGTGAATTCGCAATTCGGCGCATCATTTGCCAGGACAGCGAGAATCCCGCCTTTTTTAACCCACTTTTTGATGGCTTTGGCGTCTTCAGGCAGAATATAATTGGGTGATTTTGATTCAGTTGTCGTATCCGGATCAACTATTATGTAAACGTCCATTCCGCTGAGAACCGATGGTGTCGGTTTTTCAACTGTTATTGTCTTTGCTCCCTTGGATATAAAGATATCTCCCAGCCGCGAATATCCGCTCCACTCGGTATCAGTCCAGAGATAATGATAGGGCTGCCCGGTCTTTGCATGAGTCTCCCTGTTGAACCAGTTGTCAAGGCCTACAACGGGCTGAGCAGACATAATGAAGGGTGCAATGCAGGTAACAATCATTGATATCAGACAGAATCTGATCTTGCCGGTTCTTCTGTTTTTCATGTTTCCCATGGTTTATTATCTCAAATTTAAAAAACATTATTGACGGACAATGATACTTTTAACAAAAACCAACTATTTGTTATATTTAACTTTTTGAAAACCTGAAATTACTTGCTGATATGAAAAAATTTGCTCTCATCATTGCATCAGGACTATTATTCCTGTTATCGGGCTGCAGCAATGAACCGCAATGGACAGACCTTGTAAAGGATGGGATGGATGGATGGACCCAGCTTAACGGGACGGCCCCGTTTGAAATCTCCGACGGCGTAGTCACCGGAACAAGCGTGCTCAATTCACCCAATTCATTTATCTGTACAAAAGAGGCTTACGGCGATTTCATACTGGAATTCGATACCTGGTTCGATCCGCGGATGAACTCCGGTGTCCAGATCAGGAGCGAAAGCAAGCCGGATTACCAGAACGGCAGGGTGCATGGCTACCAGGTGGAGCTGGACCCTTCGGAACGTGCATGGTCGGGAGGCATTTACGATGAGGCAAGAAGAGGCTGGTTATATACACTCGATAATAATCCGGAAGGAAAGAAAGCCCTGAAGACAGGCGAATGGAACCATTACAGGGTGGAGGCAATCGGAAATTCGATCAGGACATGGGTAAACGGGATCCCCTGCGCCGACCTGGTCGATGAGCTTACTCCGTCAGGATTCATTGCTCTGCAGGTACATTCAATCGGGGATGACTCGTCGAGAGTCGGCATACAGGTCAAATGGAAGAATATCAGGATATTAACAGAGGATCTTCAGAAATATACCACCCCTTATGAACCGGTAATTCCTCAATACAGCTTCCTTGATAATACTCTTACAGAAAGGGAAAAGGCAGAGGGCTGGAAGCTTCTTTTTGACGGAAACACAAATGGCGGCTGGATGAATGCAAAACAAAAGAGCTTCCCCGAAAATGGCTGGATAATCCGGGATGGAGCCATGACAACTGATCCTGGAAATAAGAACCAGGGCGGAGGCGACATAGTTTCCACTGAGAAATTCAGGAATTTCGAGCTTATAACCGATTTCATGTATCAACCAGACGCAAATAGCGGAATCAAATATTTCGTTGATACAGAGAGAGATAACGGCAATTTTTCTTCCATAGGCTGTGAGTACCAGATCATTGACAACCGGCTGAATCCTGATGCCATTGCAGGAATTGACAGGAACAAGAGCCTGTCAGCATTATATGATCTTATCGCTCCTGTCAATATACGCGACAATGGCCCGGGAATGTGGAACAGGGCTATGATAGTAGTTGAAGGCAACAATGTACAACACTGGCTGAACGGACAGCTGACAGTAGAATACGAAAGGGGAAATGATGAATGGAGAAAAATGGTTGCCGGAAGCAAGTATAAGGAGATTCCGGGATTCGGTGAGACAGCCGAAGGCCGCATACTCCTCCAGGATCATGGGGACACGGTCGCATTCAGGAATATCAGGATAAGGGTAATTAATTAGATGGTACGACGGTATGACGGTATGACGGTATGACGGTATGACGGTGCGACGGTGCGACGGTGCGACGGTGCGACGGTATGAGGGTGCGACGGTATGAGGGTGCGACGGTGAAATGACATATATGTTCCGGAGAATTTAATACATTTGTTATCAGATTCTTAACTAAAATGGTTTTACATTGTTTGTATTATAACATTAAATCTGAAGCAAAATGAAAAATATAGCATTACTGACATTCATATCAGCCAGCCTGCTGATATTTTCATGCAGCAAGGATGACAGGTCAGAGCGGTTTATACTTCTGACTGAACCGACATGGAGTGCCGATTCCCTTCTGGCTAACGGGATTGATGCTTCGGGCCCGGGAGGAATACTCGAAAAATTCAGGGGCGATGCAAGGTTCGAGGAAGACGGAACAGGCAAATTCGGCGATTATTCAGGAACATGGAGATTGAATGTGGAAGAAACTCAGCTCACAATTGTTACTGACTCAATGCCTCTTCCAATAATTGCCAACATTAAGGAACTGACCAGACTCTCACTCAAGATCACAACGCTCGTTCCAAATCCTCTTGACCAGTATAATCCTTTCAATATCCGAATGACCTTTAAAGCCAAGTGATGCGTTACCTCCTGACTGCTGCCCTGCTGTTTTCAGGTTTCATCTTAAATGCAGCTGACATCAACGGGATAGTCAGGGGAAAGGTTTATGACAAAAGCACCGGTGAACCTCTTCATGGAGTCTATGTTCTTTATGGCAGGAACCTTGGCACTACAACCGCTCCGGATGGCTCATATATGGTAAATACCACATCCGGGAGAGTGACTCTTACATTCCAGTTCGTTGGATACACAACTGTTACAGAAGAGGTCAATGTAACTGATAATGACACCGTTAATCTCGTCATAGCGCTTGAGATGAAGGTCAGGGAGATAGACCAGATAGTCATCAGTGCGAACAAGAATGAACAGAAGATAGCTGAGCTTTCCGTTTCGATGGATATCATCAAAACCGAATTCATCGAAGGGAACCACATCACCGATGCTCAGGAGCTGATCAACAAGACTCCCGGCATTGAAGTGATGGACGGGCAGGCGTCGGTGCGCGGAGGGAGCGGATTCAGCTACGGTGCCGGAAGCAGGGTCCTGGCGCTTATTGACGGCCTCCCGATGATCTCGGCAGATGCAGGGAATATTAAATGGCAATTCCTGCCGCTCGAGAATCTTGCACAGGTGGAGATAATTAAAGGAGCATCCTCTGTTCTCTACGGTTCATCTGCCCTCAACGGCATCATCAATTTCCGGACGGCTGATGCCACCAATATCCCTGCAACAAGTTTCTTTGCAGAGACAGGCATTTTCGGAAAACCGAAAAATGAAAACTGGGTGTGGTGGGATACACCCCGCATCTTTTCAAACGCCTCTTTTTCGCATCTCCGCAAGATCGGGAAAACAGATCTGGGGGTGAGCGGGAACATACTGCTCGATGAGGGTTACAGGAGGCTTAACGGTGAAAAGCTCGGACGCCTCAGTCTTAAAATGAAACATTTCAATAGTAAGGTAGAAGGTCTCTCCTATGGCATGAACATAAATTCGGGTTATACAGTAAAGAGGGATTTTGTTCTGTGGGAGAATGCCGCCACGGGAGCGTTGAAACAGCAGGAGTCGGCTACAATCGAACTTAACGGATCATTCTTTGCCATTGATCCCTATATCACATATAAGAAAAGTAATCGTTTCAGGCACGACCTGCGGGCTCGTTTTCAGTCGTCCCTGAACCGGTTCCCTGAGAGTGAAAAGACAAACAGTGATGCCTACTCCCTTTTCACCGAATACCAGCTCTGGTACAACCTGTCCAGTTATATGGATATCACTGCAGGATTGTCGGAGAACTACAGCAATGTAATCTCGAATATGTATAACGATCATAAAGGGCTCAACATTGCAGGATATACCCAGCTTGAGATCAGACCATTGCCCAGGCTTAAAGCAGTGGCTGGTTTCCGGATCGAACAAAACTCACTTGATGCGATAAAAGACAAGATAGTTCCTGTTTTCAGGGCTGGTCTCAACTGGCAGACAGCAGAATTCACTTTCCTGAGAGCATCGTTCGGACAGGGTTACCGTTATCCTTCAATTGCCGAGAAACATGCATCAACAACTCTTGGATCAGTGATCATCTTCCCTAACCCTGACATTCATGCTGAATCAGGCTGGAGCACTGAAGTAGGGATCAAGCAAGGCCTCAGCCTGGGTAAAATGACAGGGCAGGCTGATATCTCACTTTTCATGTCGCAGAATGTAAATATGATCGAATTCGAACTTGCCACAATCGAAGGGTTTACAGGATTTATGGCAGACAATATTGAACAATCAAGAGTTTATGGGGGAGAAACAGAGTTTTTGCTAACGGGATCAATCGGCAGAGTAAATACATCTCTATCAGGCGGCTATACATTTATTTATCCTGTTGAGTTCAATAAGTACACGAATGAAAATAAAGATTTGTTTCTAAAATACAGAAGGATGCATTCCGGGAAACTGAGCCTTAACACCTCCTGGAAGAAGTTCGAGGCAGGCATCAATATGTATGCAAAATCAAAGATCCTCAGGATCGATGATTTCTTCCTCAATGAAACAACCGGTGAAGCTATACTTCCCGGGTTTCCCGGTTACTGGGAAGGGCACAATAAAGGATATTTACTTCTTGACGGCACCCTCGGTTACAAGATCAGCGACCGCTATACTGTTTCATTTGCAGTCAAGAACATTAACAACACCGAATATATGGGCCGTCCGGGCGATATTCAGCCGCAGAGAAGCTATAGTTTAAGATTCACCGGAAAGATGTAGATTTTACACGTACTCACCCCCTTAATCCTTCCCCGGACTACACGTACCCACCCCCTTAATCCTTCCCCGGACTACACGTACCCACCCCCTTAATCCCCCTCCCTGCTGTCGCAAGGAGGGGGAAACTGGATATTGTATATTATTGATTATTATTTCTTTACATATATTATTGATTGAATCATTTAAGACTTCGCGCATATTATTTCTGATTTCCAATGAACGTTCTTCGCCCCCTCCTTGCGACCTAATCTTTATACACATCTTTTTTATTAAGTTCCAGCTGTGAGAAGGAGATCCCTCATTCCTCCAAACCTCCGCAAGCTTCGATTTGTCGGAATTCGGGATGACAGGTTGTCTTGTGTGACATTGGAGGAAGAAGAGGCGATTCGCAAAGACATTTTATCCATGAAGTATTTCACTCGCGAATCGCCTCTTCTTCCTCCTGATAATCAACTACATACCTGTCATCCCGAGCGCCAGCGAGGGATCTCCTTCTCTCTTTCTGCAATTGAC
>JBFYPG010000048.1:0-15921 GCA_041303415.1 Bacteroidales bacterium | reverse complement strand
AGCAGATAATAAAATTCAGGAGGTTTAACTTCAGGATCGAATCAGCCGACAGGAGAAGGATAAAGGAAGTAAAGGTAACCATCGATGAAGCGGAAGAGGATGATATTGAAATATAGTATTGCAGCGCTTTTTACTTCTGCCTTTATTGCCCAGGGATGCGGGGATGTCCCTGTTCCGAGGCCAAAGGGCTTCTTCAGAATTGACCTGCCTGAAAAGGAATATGCCATATTCAATGGTGCGAACCTGCCGGATGGCTTCCTGCCGTTAAGCTTTGAATACCCGGTTTACGGAGAGATATCATTCGACAGGAACATCAACCCGGAGCCAGGCTGGTTCAATGTGGATTTCCCATCCTTTAAAGCCAGGATATATCTTACATACAAGGAGATAAACAATGATCTGGGTGAACTGATGGAAGAGACATACAGGATGAACGTCAAGAACCATATTTCGAAAGCCGATGCAATCAGCGAACAGTTGTTCAGCAACCCTGATAATAAAGTATACGGAGTCCTTTACGATCTCAGGGGAAATACCGCAACAGCCGTTCAGTTCTTTGTAACCGACAGCTTAAAACACTATATAAGGGGATCGCTTTATTTTTTATCTGAACCAAATCCTGATTCCCTGGCACCTGTGAATGAATTCTTCAGAGAAGATATCATACATATGATTGAAACCCTGAGATGGGAAGAAAATTAACTTAACTGCAACTTAATGGGTTGTATTACAAAACATTATCTTAACGGATCATCAATACTCGGGGTGTGGAAGATCGAGGAGGACATCAATACCCTGCTCGATATGATTGTGCTGGATGCGGATGACAAAAAGAAATACAAGGGATTTACCAGCACATCACGCAGGCTCGAATTCCTGAGCGTAAGAGCCCTGCTTGCTGAACTTCTGGGCAAGGAAGCGAAAATAGTATATAATAAAAACAACAAACCTTTTCTCAAGGACGGATCAAGGTTCATAAGCATCTCCCATTCACATAAACTGACAGCAATACTTTGCAGCACAACCGAAAAAGTAGGTATAGACCTTGAGTATATGAGCTCCAACATCGGAGCATTCGCTTTCAAGTTCATCAACAGGAAGGAGAAGGTGACAAAAGACCCTGAGGCCAGGAAGTACCATCTTTATCTTCACTGGTGCGCCAAGGAGGCTCTCTACAAAATTTGTGACAAAGAGGGCATAAGCTTCAGAAAAAACTT
The DNA here is from genome assembly GCA_041303415.1 of Bacteroidales bacterium. GTDB lineage: Bacteria > Bacteroidota > Bacteroidia > Bacteroidales > VadinHA17 > LD21. Next base: position 14,704 of record JBFYPG010000048.1, on the reverse strand, counting down.
AACCATTGAGCCGTTTGAGGTTAAGGATGCAGGCGAGATAAGGGGTTCCGTTCATACAAGAAAAATAAACGACTCCTTTGACCTGTTCTACTCAAGGTATGATAATTATGCTATAGTCTGGACAAAAAAGAATTATGAAGTCAGATAAGTTTCCCCGTAGCAAAAGCATTGCATTGCTGCTTGACCCTGACAAAGCGGGGAAAGAACCACTTTCTGAAATTCTTAAAGTGGCGGCCGGATGCAAAACCGATTATATTATGGTTGGCGGAAGCCTGACTTTCAACAGTGTCGACGATCTTATCGTTACCGTGAAGAAGCAGTGTTCAATACCGGTGATACTTTTCCCCGGCAACCTGCTTCAGCTGAGCCGGAAGGCTGACGCCATCATGCTGCTATCACTCATTTCAGGCAGAAATCCCGAATTACTTATCGGGAACCATGTTATTGCCGCCCCATTCCTGAAAGATGTCAGGGATAAGCTTGTATCAGTAGGGTATATCCTGATAAGCTGCGGATCAAGGACCTCCGTTGAATACATAAGCCAGACAGAAGCGATCCCTGCCGACAAGCACGACATTGTAATCGCAACCGCAATTGCAGGCGAAATGCTCGGACTCGGAATGATTTATCTCGAAGCAGGCAGCGGGGCGCTTCATCCGGTTCCCGCGGAACTGATAAAAGAGGTAAGAAACAATATTTCAGTACCCCTTGCGGTTGGCGGAGGAATCAGGGATAAAAAAGAGGTAGAAAGCATTTTCAGGGCCGGTGCCGACCTGATCATCCTGGGCAACGGCTGCGAGAAAAGACCTCAACTGCTTGCCGAAGCCTGCAGGGTGAGAAATAAATTCAAAGCTACCTGAACAGCTCAAACAGAGGCTCCCCGGTACAGGCATTCGGGAAAGGCACTTTCAGCAACGACGACAGCGTAGGAGCAATACCGGTCATGTTGACGCTCCTGGTTATTGCGGCTCTGTCAACACTCCAGCCATACCATATCAGAGGAACGTGCGAATCGCATTCATATGGCGAATTATGATTGGTCACTCCATTATTCACCCTTTCAACCCATCCGGGAAGGAATGTTATTATAACATCTCCTGTCCGCTGGGGACTGAAATTATTTATAATCCGCTTCAGGTTGCCTTCGCCGAAATTATTTACCTCAAAAGCTGAATAAGGGTAAGCTGATGCAATTCCGGAAAACTGGACTATGAATCTTGCCACTTTCTTCTGAACCTCCTCCAGCGGCATTTTGGAATCCTCAATCAATGTCCTGTTAAGAAAGATCTGCCTTTCGGAATATCCCTTTACCCAGTCACCATCGCCATACAATGCCTGAAGATAGCTTTTAAGCAGAAGCATCGCCTGGTCCTGGTTGAAATATCCTGCAGGTATGCGCCCTGCCTGAAGAATAGAGGGTATCTCTGATATTCCGTGCGAAGAGGTAAAATAGACAAGTATGTTCATTTTTCCGATTGAATCAACCAGGTACGACATCAGATCCTCAATCTCCCTGTCAAGCCTGAAAATTGCATCTGCCATCTCGTAGGACGAGGGGCCAAACCTGTGCCCGATATAATCAGTTGCTGTATAACATACTGATAAATAGTCTGTTATATCATCTCTGCCGAGTCCTTCCTTCTCAATGAGCCTGATGGCAAACCGCGTTGTAAGGGTATTTCCGAATGGCGTTTCCCTGATCACCGACAGATCGTGAACCGGAGGATTACCATTCCTGCTTATCCTGCTGAGGTCATATGGGAAGTAATTCCTCCCGCTGAAACCTGCCTCGAATGAATTTGTGTCGGAAATGCAGTCATGATAGTCCTGCACAGGTCTCAGCAGTTCCCATTTGCTATTGAGAAACGCCTCGGGGTATTTCATGGCGTTGAAATCATTGACCCATGCAGGCAGCGAATCGATGTACCATGTGCTTGATATCCAAGAACCTGTTGAGTTTTCAAACCAGTAGGCAGCATCAGCGGAATGTCCGGCAGAAAGTATGACTGGCTGTTCCTTCAAGCCTGCGCTGAAGACCTTTGCCTTCCCGCCCGATACCATTTTCAGTTCATCGGTGAAGGTAGAAGCCTGGAGATTGACAGGAGAATGCTTCCCTGCTTCGGGAGTGCCTCCTGCAGGATCAACGTTCTGATCGCCGGTGCTGTTTATAATTTCATTTCTCAGCGGCAGATACCAGCTGTCGGATGTTATCCCGTGCCATGCGGGCTCGGTCCCTGTTGCAATTGTCGCATGGCCAGGGCCCGACTGAGTAAGCATGTATTGAAAAGAGGCATCCTGATAACTTGTCCCCTCATTGAGCATCCTTCTGATCCCGTTTTGCCCGAGCCGGTTTCTGAACCGCTCAAGCTGATCATATCTTAGCTGCTCCACAATTATGCCCACTACAAGTTTTGGCTTTTCAGGCGGAATGTAAGCGCCCTGTCCTGCCGCTGCCATGCACACAACCGCCATACTGAATATTAAAACCTCTCTTCTCAGTTCCTGAAATTTCATATGTCTCTTTTACCTTTTACATTTTAATTATTGTGACTACTTGCAATGAGGTATAAAACTTTCAACTTTCATTATTTATACCCCCATCCCAACCTTCCCCCAAGGGGGAAGGAGTTGGAAGCAAGGCCTCCCGCTTCGGCGGGACGGGAAAGGGGGTCATATAGAATAAAAAGAAAGTAATTGATTATTAGTAATATAAGGTTAATAATGTTTAAATACTAACTTTTTATTATTGATTCCCGATACTTATATTAATTATGTTGATTAAAAAAACAAGATTTCAAAAGTAGCTTTTTTAATCAGAGATGCAACCAGGGATGTCAAAAATAGGATGCTGACCGATCAATTCCTGACGACAACAAAACGGCTCTTGTCGGTAAAATGAGTGGCAGTATTGGTTAAAACCAGGGTATAAATACCTCCGGGAAAACGGGATACATCTATGATAAGAGGTGATCCTTCAGTTGTCTTTGTTTCATAATCTGCCAGTTTATAACCAAGTGAATTATATACCTGTACCAATATATCGCCTGTCTGCCTGCCCGGAAGAACAACCCTCAACGAGTGACTGGAAGGATTCGGATAGAGAAGAGGAATGGGTGTTGCGGCCGTATCAACCGGATTAAGTATCGGCTGGAGCTCAACGATAATTTCCGTTTTCACGCCTTCGGTTACAACCACATCCTCAACAACAGCCGGAAGGCACCCCCAGGCGGTAAAGGTGAGATCCCAGGTGCCTGGCGCCAGAAGCCTTACAAAAGTCCCGTCACTGCTGCCGGAGTACACATGGGAGCTGTCCCTGTCGTGCCCGGCTATAAAGACCCTGGCTTCGAGCGGCTCGCCGGTCACTTTGTTTTTCACAATGCCGTGAATACCATACAGGGCGTTTTCAAGATATCCGATCAGGGATCGCCAGTTGTACTGCCACAGTGAGTTCAGCTGACTTGCCGGTGTAACATATGTATCATGGACCTCGATAGTCACCTCCCTGCCCTGCCTTTCCCAGGTAACATAATCCTGCCTGCCCCCGTAAACAGAGTACCACTGATAGCCATTGGTGATACCGTAATCCCTGAAGTCCATATATCCCGCAGGCGCATATAAATGCACTGTATCAGCATATTTCCTGCTTATGTTATAAAACCATGTATTGTCGGCATGAAGCCTCGGCCACCTGTCCCACGGATAGTTGACCACCTCCACACCCGAGTGGAAATTGGCCGATATGACAAAATGGTGCTCCTTCGTGTATTTCATCATATCGAGCGTCTCCTTCTGCTTCACAGGAGGTATTATATACATGGGATCAGGGAAGTTCCTGTTAAGGTCGAAGCCGTTGGCATTTGTCCTTGTTGGTGATACAATTGTATTGCCTGTACGATAGGTTCCGTCGGGATTGGCAAGCGGATTGATCCATATCTCCAGGTTATCAACAAGAGTGGTCACCCTGCTGACGGTACCATAGTTTTTAAGCAGATAATCTGCCAGCCTGAGCATCAGAATGAATCCTCCTGTTTCATCGCCGTGCATGGTTGAGGAATAAAAAGTCTCAGGCTCGGGCTCATCTTCCGATACATTGTCGGATATTTTCAGCACCAGGACCAGCTTGCCGTTTATACTTGTACCTATCGTATCCAGCATGCACAGCTGCGGGTATGAACCGGCAAAGCTCCTCATTATCGAATCGTACTGTGTATACGTCGGGTAGCTCTCCCACTCCATTGCCTGCTTTGTATTTTCAGCCGTCACAAATGATTTGACATCGGGCCGTTCTATTAACTCGTAACTTATATTCTGCAGTATGAACCAATCGACAGTTAAGGGGGCCAGGGTTATCTCGATGCTCTTTCCCCTTACAGCACTTACAGATACATTCGCCGAAAGATCATTCAAAGATGATATCCCCGGATGACTGATTGAGACCCTTGCCTGTCCGTACCTGGCCACTTCATCACGGAGGATGCTGTTTTTAACCAAATCCTGGGCACCTGAGTCCGGAGCCGGAATGAGAAATAATAATAATATGAGCAGTTTCCTGGCCGTATGCAATCTTTTAAACATTAAACCTGATATGCAGAATATCGCCGTCACCCACAATATATGTTTTACCTTCAATATGGAACCTTCCTGCTTCCTTGCATGCATGCTCCGAACCGAGGGCTGTAAAATCGCTGTACTTCATTATTTCGGCCCTGATGAATCCGCGCTCAAGATCGCTGTGAATCACTCCTGCAGCCTGTGAGGCCGTCATCCCCTTTCTTATTGTCCAGGCCCGTATTTCCTTGGGACCCACTGTAAAAAATGTCTGCAGATCGAGGAGTCTGTAAGCCGCCCTGACAAGCTTGTCAACGCCCGGTTCATCCAGTCCTGCATCCTTTAAAAACGACAGACGGTCCTCCTTATTTTCCAGCTCTGCTATCTCGGCTTCCACGGCGCCTGCAATTATCAGTATTTCAGCGTTTTTGCCTTTCAGAAACTCTTTCACTTTCTCAGTGTGGTGGTTGCCGCTGACAGCTGACCTCTCATCAACGTTGCATACGAACATAACAGGCTTCATCGTAAGCAGGAAAAGATCCTCCACATATTTACGTTCATCCTCCTTAACCTCAAGAGTCCTCGCATTATTGAATCCTTCAATGTGCCCGCGGTAAAGAGAGAGCACCTCTATTCCGTGCGCCGCATCCTTATCACCGGATTTTGCTGTCTTCCGGAGACGGTCAATCTTCTTTTCAATCGACTCAATATCCCTGACCTGAAGCTCCAGTTCAATTGTCTCAATATCCCTCACCGGATCTACCGACCCGTCGGGATGGGGCAGGGCATCGTTGTCAAAACACCTGAGAACATGGATAAGGGCATCGGTATTCCTGATATCGCCCAGGAACCTGTTGCCTCCGCTCTCAGCCCGGTTTGATCCCCTTGTCAGCCCCGGGATGTCAACAAGCTCAACCGTTGTAGGAACGATCTTTTCTGTAACCTGATGTTTCTCAAGCTCATATAATCTCGGATCAGGTACCTGCACGACACCCAGATTCGATTTTGCCCCGGTGAAGGCAAAAGCATGCGTTTCGCCCCTTGTATTTGATATACAGTTGAATATTGTCGTTTTGCCAACATTTGTAATACCTATGATACCGCATTGTAAAGCCATCCGTGTCTTAATTAATTACCGGGGCAAAGTTATTATTTCTTTAAACCTTTTCCATTATCTTACATCAAAGAATAAAACCAGCCATATTTGAATGCTTCTGACCAGGATAAAGATCTGATAACCCTGCTTAAGACCGATGTCAACAGAGGATTCAGGCTCCTTGTAGAGAGATACTCCTCAAGGCTCTACTGGCATATCAGGAGGCTTGTCATTCTTCATGAAGATGCTGACGATGCACTTCAGAACACCTTCATAAGCGCCTGGAAAAACATGGCTGACTTCAGGAACGAGAGCTCACTGTATACCTGGCTTTATGCGATTGCAACAAATGAATCTCTTACACTGATAAACAAAAGAAAGAGGAATACGGCGGCTTCACTTGACGACATTGGCAGCTATCTGTCCAATTCACTTGAAGGCAGTTCGTGGTTCGATGGTGATGAGGCACAGATAAAGCTTCAGAATGCCATCCTGCAGCTTCCCGAAAAGCAGAGAATTGTATTCAACCTGAAGTACTTTGACGAAATGACCTATGAAGAGATGAGCAAGGTGCTTAAAACATCAGAAGGAGCACTTAAGGCATCATACCATCATGCCGTAAAAAAAATTGAAAAATACCTTGAAGGAGTTTAAACCTTTCATTCCGATAACTATCTAAAGTGATGATGAAAAGAATTGATGAAACAGCAGGCAGAAATCCCTTCAAAGTTCCTGAAAACTACTTTGAAGATGTAACCCGGAGGATCATTGCGGAAACTGCGGAGAAGGCAGCTGAACCGGTGAAACCCCCGTTATATGCAAGGTTGCGACCATATCTGGCCATGGCCGCTGCAGTTGCACTGCTTGCAGTATTAAGCTATGCAACGGTTAAAGTATTCCTGCCGCTAAAGGATCAGCAATCAATTCACGAAATAAGCATACAGGAGTTCTCAGATTCGTATCTTAATGATATAGATATACTTATGCTTGAAGAGAGCGCCGGGTACCTGTTGTTCTCCGAAGAGGTCCCTGAGGTCAGCCAAACGGATATCATCGATTATCTTGTACTTGAAAATATTGATATAAACGAAATCCATGAACTTTTATAAGCCTGAAGCCATGAAAAGAAATAGCATTACCCTGATTATCGGCCTGATATTGTCAACATTTATTGCCGGCGCACAGAATCCGGGACAGGAGAGGCTGAATTCCTACAAAATCGCCTTCCTGACCAACAGGCTGAAGCTCACTCCTTCAGAGGCTGAAAAATTCTGGCCTGTTTACAATGAATTCCAGGAGAAAAGACTTGAGATACAGCAGGAAAGGGTGAAACTAAACATGAAATTCAACCAGGAAGGAAGCTCCATGAGCGACGAACAGCTTATTGAGCTTGGCGACAAATTGATAGAACTTGAAGTTGCGGAAACTGAATTAAGCATGAAATTCCACCAGGCCATGAAGGGCATACTTCCTCCGGTTAAGATAATCAGGCTTTACCAGGCTGAAAACCAGTACCGTCAGCAGCTGCTTAAAGAGCTCCAGGAAAGAAGGGAGCAAAGGATCAATCCGGGGCAGCCTCCTGTGGAAAGAAAGCAGTAGAAAGGTTTTCTCAGGAAAAATTGAATGAAGAAAGATCCTGCATCAGGATCTTCTTCTGTTCCCCTGATAACATATTCTTGACAGTCAGCTCATTATTTTTGATCTCGTCGCCTCCGGCCATTATTAAATAAGGTATTTTTCTTGAATCGGCGTACGACATCTGCTTTTTGATCCTTGCGGTGTCGGGATAGAGTTCTGATTTAATACCTCTGTTCCTGAGTGCCTCCACGATCTTCAGGGCATAGCTTACCTCGGCATCGCCGAAGTTCAGCACCAGCACCCGCGTGGATGATGATTCAACGCTTCCGAAAAGGCCAAGCTGGTTCATAACGTCGTAAATCCTGTCGGCGCCAAATGATACTCCCACGCCTGACACTCCTTCAAGTCCGAACACCCCTGTAAGGTTGTCATAGCGGCCGCCGCCGCATATGCTTCCGATGCTTACATCAGCTGATTTCACCTCGATGATCGCTCCGGTATAATAATCAAGACCTCTTGCAAGAGTCAGGTCCATGTCAACGCGGCATGATAAAGGTCCATTCGCTATTAAGGAAAAAAGTCTCCTGAGCTCAGATATACCTCTTAGTCCTGTCTCTGAACTGCCCAGGTCAGCTTCAAGTCCTGCCAGCCTCTCTCCTGTGCTTCCCTTAAGTTCAAGTATCGGCTGAAGCTTCTTCACAGCCTCAGCGGAGACTCCTTTTTCCAGAAGCTCCCTGTTTACTGCCTCAAGCCCGATCTTATCGATCTTATCTATCGCAATGGTTATATCTGTCAGTCTGCCCGATTCGCCAATAAATCCGGCAATACCGGCAAGTATTTTCCTGTTATTGATCTTAACCACGATCTTCACCCTGAGCCTTGAAAAGATCTCGTCAATGATCTTAATGAGCTCGTATTCATTAAGCAATGAGTCGCTTCCAATAACATCGGCATCACACTGCAGGAACTCGCGGTATCTTCCTTTCTGAGGCCTGTCGGCCCGCCATACCGGCTGTATCTGGTACCTCCTGAACGGGAACACTATCTCATCGCGATGCTGCACAACATAGCGTGCAAACGGGACCGTAAGGTCGTAGCGCAATCCTTTCTCACACATCTGAGCCGAAAGTTTTGCAATGTCCCTTTTACGCAGATCTTCATCAGCTGATGATGCAAGGAAATCGCCCGAATTGAGTATCCTGAAGATCAACCTGTCACCTTCCTCACCGTATTTCCCGAGGAGCGTTGAGAGATTCTCCATTGCCGGAGTCTCAATGGGCTCATAACCATACAGCTTAAAGACGCTCTTAATGGTATCAATAATATATTCCCTCCTGAGTATCTCATCAGCAGAGAAATCGCGGGTTCCCTTGGGTATTGATGGTTTTGTCGCCATCTAATTCAGTTTTCAGTTAAATGGCAAATTTAGAAACTATTATGATATGTCATGCAAGTCGTGCAGGTCATGCAAGTCGTGCAGGTCGTTTAAGACAGGCAAGACCTGCATGACCGCAAGACCGCAGGACAATTTAATATTTTTCAGGGACGAATGTCTGGTCGGTCAGCGGAGGCCGGACGTACGCCACATCATGCTTAAGCGGAGGAAGCTTGAACGGTTTGGGTGTCAGGTCCTTATATGGGATAAGTGAAAGAAGATGATCAATTGTATTCAGCCTTGCCCTTTTCTTGTCGTCGGCATGCACCACGTACCAGGGAGATTGTTTTGTATCGGTATAGGAAAACATTTTATCCTTGGCCATTGAATATTCAACCCATTTATCGCGCGATTCGACATCCATAGGGCTTATCTTCCATCGTTTCGTCGGATCCTCGATCCTGTCCTGGAAGCGTTTCTCCTGTTCATGGTCGCTCACTGAGAACCAGTATTTAATAAGTATTATGCCTGATCTTATAAGCATTTTCTCGAATTCGGGACAAGCCCTCAGGAATTCTTCATATTCTTCATTGGTGCAGTATCCCATCACTTTTTCAACGCCTGCACGGTTGTACCAGCTGCGGTCGAAAAGGACGATCTCCCCTCCGGCAGGAAGCTGTGTGACATAACGCTGGAAATACCACTGCGACTTCTCCTTCTCAGTCGGAATGCCGAGTGCCACTATCCTGCAAATCCTGGGGTTCATGCACCCTGCAATGGTCTTGATAACTCCTCCTTTCCCGGCAGCATCCCTGCCTTCGAAGATCACCACCACCTTTAACTTATTTGCCTTTACCCATTCCTGGAGCTTCACCAGCTCAATCTCCTGTTTAAGCAGCAGTTTTTCAAAATCCTTGTTGTCCAGTTTTTCCTTCTTTTCAGGCTTTACATCGTGATAAAGGTCATTCTTTTTGAAAGTTTCGACCTTGATCTTCTTTTTCTTCTTGTCTTTTTTATTGTCTGATCCCATGGCAGTTAAGTTAAAATAATAAAGAAAGATAATAAAAAATCCTGAAAAAGAAGAATTTTCAGGATTAAAAGTTTTGAGTGCCTAGAGTGCCTAAAGTACTTAGAGTTATCCTCATATATTAACTCTAAGTACTCCAAACTTTAGGCACTCCAAACTCATTTATTGTATAAACGGTATCGATAACGGGTACCTGAACCTTTCGCCTTTTGAGGCTTTTACGCTTGCGATAATCACGCATACAAGTTCAAGGACGCTCAGGAATATTTCAATGGGAATACCTATAATGATGAAACAGAGCGGGATTGCCAGAACCATGTATAAAAGAATGGAGAACTGGAAGTTAAGCGAAGCTTTCCCGTTCTCATTGACCCATGCGGATTCGTCTTTCCTGGATAGCCAGCATATCAGCGGCCCGATGATCCCTCCAAAAGGGAAAAAGTAACCGGCAAATGCCGACAGGTGGCAGAGCATAGCCCAGTTCCTTTCTGATTCCGAATAACTTCTAACCTCTTCCATTGTATGTTCAGTTTATTGAAAAGACGTCGGTTTTTAAGGAATGATGCATTAATCAAACCTTGCAAGACGCCTTAGATCTGCCGGCAGGAACCCGTTCGGATTGTTTTTATCGATAAGGTGCTGATTGTAATAATACATATTGGCATCATCAGTGCCGATAAGCATCTTAAAACAGTAACCCTCCTTTATGTTTTCACCTACAGGGCCAACCTTGTGCAATATCAGGGTATTGGGAGTCTTGTTCCTGATCGCATTGACAATATCCTCTTCCGAAACGATCTCAGCCTTGTTCTTATATACGGCCTTTATCTTATCGACCGTTCCTATCTCCGGTGCAAGATCTTCCTGCTTGAAAAGAATGGTTTTATCCATTGCGGCAGGAATATTCTCGTTGTAATACTTGAGATATTTTCTTCCCGTTTTGGAAGGGTCCTCCATAATGAGCTGTGCATGCTTCTGCATGAACGACAGGAGCGCTCCGAGCTTATAGCCGTATTCACTATCCTCTTCTCCGGCAAATGAAAGCGGAACAGCACAGATCTCGGGCATCTCTCCAAGTTTATCGACCTTTTTACCCTGAAGAAGATTGATAAAGTTGAAGACAGAATTGGATTTGTCCTTGTCATAATTTGTATCAGTGAGTACAATGAATGAAAGCGAGTTGCTTATCCTCCTTACATTAAAATCACTCACCGTCATGAATTCATAGGGTGTAATTGTCCAGTATTCCTTCATTGCATCCTTTATGTAAAAGTTGAAATCAGACAAAGGATCATCTTCAAGGACCACGCATGTCTTTGATTTGCTGAACTGTTCAATTTCTTCCTTGCTCGGGAAGGGTGCCTGGCTGAAAAGTGTTACCGTAAAGCACAACACGGACAGGATAAATAGTATTTTTTTCATATTTTACTCATTTACCGGTATATACAAAGGATTTCTTTCGTTGAATTTACGAATATAGACGAACATCATATCTTTCCGTTTCTTTCGCGGAAGCTGAATATACTCCTCGTACAGCTGAGAGTCCTTCATAAGAAGCATTTCAGTATTCTGCATATCAAATTCCATCACCTTGCCTGACTCAAAGTCAATGATGTACTGTTTAACCTCACTCCTGGCATAATTGTTCTGCCTGTAAGGGTAATAGGAGCTTCCCGGATAGTAGCTTCCGTAGCCGTAGCCCGGATACATCGAATAAGGCGAATAATAGGAATAATATGGATCATAGTAGCCATAGGGCGAATTATAATATCGCGGATCGTATGTGGTGATGTCCGCGACAAAATGGCAGATGCTTCCAACAAAAGTAACCCTGTTGAAATTCTCCTGCACCTGGATGTAAAGTATCCCATTCCGGGAATAACCCCATATTTCACTGGCTATTACCTCCTGGCGGATGCCCATATTGTCATAATAGTAGAGCTTCCCTGATTCAAGAAGCTTCCTGAAAAACTCCCTGTCGTTGTAATCGGTTGAAGTGAGAAGTTTGGCCTTCGGAATAGGATTATTGTTCTTAACCTGCTCAAAATCAAGATATATGCCGTCCTTGAACCTGAAATCCGGAGTGAACTTCACCATGTTCTCCTGAACCTGTCCGGTAACAGGCAGAACAGAAAAGGCAATCACAGCAAGAGGAATCATAAGAATCGTCCTGATATTCCTTTCCATAATCATCACAGCTTTACCTTTTACGCTCAAATATCGTACCGTTAAGGCAAAAATAACCTTTTCCCCGAAAGGATGTTATTATAACGGGGAGTATATTCATATTTTGATTAAATTTACCAGTCTGTAACCAACATTATGGCAAGGGAATCAGCAAACACAGGGAACGAGGATACTCATAACCTTTCCGGGGAATATTTTGAAAAAAACCGGAAACTGGTTGAGATGCTTGCCTATTCAGGGATTTCCGGATTGATCATGTCTATTATTCTCCTGATGGTCGACCTTCCGCTTATCGCAGGCATAATCATGATAATTTCCGCATGCATCGGGATCTATCTTGCAAGGCTGGTTGTCAGGGTGCTGAACATTGCAAAGAGCTCGATTGTCGATGCATCCTCATCGAACGAAAAGAAAGATGATGTGATAACCGATTTCTCTCACAAGATCAGGGAGCCGCTTAACAACCTGGTTATAATCAGCGACATGCTGATGGAATCGGGACTTGATAAAAAACAAAAAGAGCTGCTCGAGACATTTGTGGCATCAACCACAAATATGGTCTCCACTGTTAATGAATTAACAATGCAGTCGGCTGGCAATTTGAGCCTGGAACCCAGGAAACACATCAGATTTAACCCGCTCTCTACAATCCAGAACACAATTGAATTATACAGTCTCAAGGATAAGGCCAGCATCGATTTCATTCTCAATAAGAAGGAATTCAGCGAATTTGAATGCCTTGGCGACCCTATAATACTCAAGCAGATCTTCCTGGATATCTTCAATATTATTGAAAATCACGATACCGGCAGGCCTACAAAGGTTACCATCAATGTGAAAAAGGAGAAGGAAACAGCAAGCGAGACCACATTTGGAATGAGGATTCAGACAGACAAGAACATTATTCTTATCGACGATAAGAAAGCGGAACACAGCCTTTCTGCCAGGCTTATTTCGTTCAAAAGAGGCATATACACACAGGAATTCGGATCCAATTACACAGTTCTCAACATCAGCCTTCCGTTCGCCAATATCATCCGTGAACCCAAACTGCAGACAGCTTCTCCTAAGATTGAGGAACTGATTCAGAGGGAAAAGGTTCATAAGGAGCTGAAAGACATTAAGATACTGCTCGTTGAAGACAACCTCATCAACCAGAAGATAACCCACCTTACTCTTAAGCCGCTCGTGCACAGCATTGATACGGCTTCGAACGGCAAGGAGGCGCTCGATAAGTTCGGAACATCAAACTACGACCTTATCCTGATGGATATCCAGATGCCGGTCATGAGCGGGCTTGTTGCAGCTGAAAAGATCAGGGCCCTCGAATCGACGACCAACACGCATGTTCCGATCATAGCTATTACCGCCAATGCAATGCTGGGCGATAAGGAGAAATGCATTTCAGCAGGAATTGACGATTATATCAGCAAACCTTTCCAGCCTTCAGCGCTTATCGATAAGATCAAAAAGTATATTTAGCAGCAGAATCAGGAAAGCGGCCTGAAGCCTATCACCATGATATCATCTATTTGACGATTCCCCGACATCCATGTTTTGATGTTTTCATCCAGGATCGCTTTCTGGTCATTTACAGGGAACCTGTGAATGGTTGTAAGAAGATACCTGAACCGGCGGTACATGAACTTCTTGTTTTCAATTCCTCCGAACTGATCGACATACCCGTCAGAGAAGATATACAGGATATCGTTGTCCACAAGCTCAATTTCATGATTGGCATATGACAGGCCTGCCGGGTTCATTCCTATGATCAGCTTGTCTCCACTGAACTCAATGAGCTTATCATCGCGTATCAGGTACAGCGGGAAGAAAGCACCTGCATATTCCGCCTTCTTCTTTTTCCTGTCAATCACACAAAGACCGATGTCCATGCCATCCCTGATTATCGTACCGATGTTCTTCTGCCTGCTGAATGTCTTTTCGAGAGCTTTGTTAAGAATTGCCAGGATGTCTGAAGGGACAATTATGTTGTCTTCATTGATGGTTTTTTCGATAATTTCCAGGCCAATCATCGACATGAGCGCACCAGGCACTCCATGACCGGTACAGTCGGCTCCGGCAATAAATATCCTGTCATCCTTCTCCCCTATCCAGTAAAAATCTCCGCTGACAATATCCTTCGGCCTGAAAAATATAAAAGACTCCCTGAAGTGTGTCCTGAAATATTCTTCTGACGGCAGCAGGGCCTCCTGTATTCTTTGTGCATATACCAGGCTGTCTGTCAGATTCTTATCTCTGAATTCAAGTTCGGCCTTTCGTTCCTCAATATTTTCCATCGCTCTCTCCTTTTCCTTCAGCAGTCTCCTGGTTTTGACCAGTCTCCTGGTCTGGAACATCATGATAAGACATACAGCTAAAAGAATGAATCCACCGAAGATCAGCCAGGTCAAAACCTGATCAGCGGCAAAGCTTTCCGGAACTCTGATTTTTATAAGACCATCAAGCATGCCTGCATCCGGATGCAGATCAGATTTATATGAGAAAATTCCAGGTATCATCAGATAGTGCAAAAATAGAGTAAAAAACGGTACCTGAAAAAATTAAGATCTCTAAATAATCAGGTTGTCAGGATCATCCGGTGACTATTTCATCAGTGCCTCCCCGTATCAACCCGGAAGTTTTCAGCGACGGGGAAGGGATGAAGGGACCGCACCCGAGGGATTCCCATATCTGATCTATCTTTCTGATGGTTCTTTCATCGGAGCAGACGATGTTGGGCCATTTCCGGGGGAACCTGCCGCCAGGAAATGCCTTTATCGTTCCGTCAACATATAGTGTTTTACCGGAGATGATCTCAATATCGCGCAGCGGATCTGAATTACCCAGTACCTGCCAGGCTACCATGTGCATATCATTCACATCCACCGTGTGA
>JBFYPG010000047.1:0-10213 GCA_041303415.1 Bacteroidales bacterium | reverse complement strand
ATGAAGGAGGCTGAAGTCAAAAATCGGAATAAGATGTCGGGCTGAGAAGGTAACTTGTTATCCTTGAAACAGTATTTTCATACTCCTTCAGTCCCGACATCTTCTTCCACTCTTCTGCATTCCTGAAATCCTGCCACTTGGTGTCGTGAGTGGCCATATCCTGGAATGTGATCATATATATCAGATCAGGCATGCGGTTTCCCATAAGCACTTCACCGAAGAAAACCGCATTAAAACCTAGGCTTTTGAACAATGCAATCTCTCCATTATTGAACATCTCTATTTTCTTTGCCGCTTTAGACTCTGTGGCGCTCTCATAATTCCTGAGCTCGTAAACCCTCTCTCCTGCGGGATTGGTATACATCGGTGGTGAAAAAGCAGGCATTCCCTCGAAAGCTTTCAGAAGGTAACTTTCATACCTCGTAAACGGAGGATCATTGAACGGTGCATCAATGAATGCTTTCCCGTTATTCTGGTATTCACTGTTATTCTCAACCATGGCTGTAACCTTCTCATATTGTTTAAGGTTAGCATAGGGGATGAACACAATTATGACCTTTCCGAAGGACGTATCGCTGGCTACAGGCTTGAAGACTCCCACGCTTGTGATCCCTGCCTTATGCAATGCAGGAAGGTACGCGTCCCTGAGGTGGCTGTCAACCCTTTCAGACTGGCCAGAGCTTTTTACATGATAGGCTCTGATCTCATAATACATCTGCTTTGCACCGGCTGCGCTCAGATTTGCGACAGGAACTGATAACAAAAACATTATCAGGTATGTGATTGATAATTTAATCAGGTTGTTACTTTTCATAATTACTTATGGTAGTTAGTGATTATTTTATTTTTTTACTACATGTACCCACCCCCTTTATCCTGCCTCCTGACTACACGTACCCCCCCCTTTATCCCCCTCCCTGCTGTCGCAAGGAGGGGGAAACACATTAATATTCAGACATATAGCCCCCTTCCTTACGAAGTAGGGAAGGGGGTTGGGGGATGGGTACGTGTCAAAACATTTTTGAAAACTCTTCAAATATTACGTTTGCTGCTTCAGAAGTTAGTTCAGAACCCGACTGAACATAAAACCTGTGATACAGCTTCATCGATTCCCCTTTTTCCAGGTTGAAATGCCTGTTCTCCTGTTTCGGATCATACGATTTCTGGCCCAGGTTGTTTACCGAAAAGAGCCCGTATCCTCGTGCATGGGCATATGCAGGATATCCCGGGTTACCTGGATGATCAAATATGCCAAAGGTTATCAAAGTATTGTCCTTTGTCCCCGAGAGGATCACCCAGTCGTTCCTTGTTCCCCACACGGCATCGCCCTTTAAGCCACTGCTTGATGTATACATCCCTGTAACACCGGCATTATCAACGGCTTCCACTGTGGTTGGATTTCCCCTGTCGTCGGTGAAAATCAGAGGCTCGGTCGTTGGCATCTCAAATGCCCTGTCGACTCTTATTGCAAACATCCCTTCCTTGTTGTCAAGTATAGTAACCGGTCCGTTCGCAGCAGTAAGAGTGGCCAGGTGATCAATCGTCCATGCATTCTCTTCGGCTGTGAATATGTATTTTGTATTTTCTACAAGGATAGTATTCCCATCATTATCATCCCAGTTTGCTTCAACCTCCAGGATCCCCTTTTTACCGCTTTCGGTTTTCAGGATCTGTTTAACTGTTATATGCCCGTACATTCTTTTCTTGTCTTCAGGGATAGCCGCGGAGTTGTTCCAGAAGTCGATCCCATTAATGCTTCCATGGTTAAACCACAATCCCACCTGATGCGGATGGTCAACGCGTTCGCCTCTCCTTGGCTCAATAGGGTATCCCCGCGTGATCACCGATCCGTTGGGAGCATTTACGGGATAGAGAAACGGTTTTTCATACTTATCGGAATACTGCCAGGACGTAAAGAGCTTATCACCGATAAATACATCAATCCGCTGCATATTATCGATCCTCACCAGTCTGACATCTTTAAGGTCCTGTCCCTGGCATCCCGGAAATAAAAGAAGGGTCGCAATAAGAAGCCAGCTGTACATAATACTTTTTTTTATCGTATTCATGGATGATGATTTTAATATTGGAATATTTTACCTCCTGCCATTACCTCCTGTGTCTTTTCATCAAATGTTGCCTTCTCGCCGGTTCTGAGGCTGGCGGTGCACATTATGCAGGCAATAGAGTGGTTATATCCGGCAACAACGTCAGCATTGGGTTTCTTCCGGTCACGAACGCACTCCATCCAGTTTCTCATATGAGCAGTTGTCATCGGGTCGCTGCCGGTATTGGCTGACGTTTCCACGGTAACACCAGGCAGTTCATAAGGCTCAAGAAGGTTAGCCTTCATGTTCATGGCCTTTGCTTCTCTTTCCGTGAGTCCGCCTTCAGGTGTCACCTTGTTTGTATCAAGGTTCAGCATTCCGCCGTTTGAATAGTAAAGTTCCTTTATACCGCCGGCTTCGTTTGTGAACCGTGAAGAATAAACAACCTGGAAACCAACATCCGGATTTTTAGAGTCGCCATAATCCATAACAGCTGTCATCGTGTCGAAGTTAGTTCTTCCGTCCTTCCAGAGGTAGATTCCACCGTTGGCAGCGATGCTCCCCGGATGAGCAATCCCTGTGAACCAGTGGACAGTATCTATCTGGTGAGCCATCCACTGGCCGGGTATTCCCGATGAATAAGGCCAGAATAACCTGAATTCCAGGTATTTTCTTGGATCGAACTGATCGTCAGGACGGTTCATAAGATAGCGTTTCCAGTCGGTATCAGCCTCTTTAAGAAGGGGAACAACGCCCGGTCTCCTCCATCTTCCCGGCTGATTCACGTTCCAGGTCATCTCAACCATCACTATCTTTCCGAACTTCCCTGAATTGATGTATTCGTTTGCTGCAATGTAGTTGGGGGCGCTGCGGCGCTGCGAACCTATCTGCACTATTTTCTTCGTCCTCTGGACTGATCTCAGGGCAAGTCTTGCATCATCCATAGTCTCGGCAAAAGGTTTTTCGACATATGCATCGCGGCCCACCTCAACAGCTTCCGTGCAGTGCAGTGCATGCTGGAAATCGGCAGTACTAATAATCACAGCATCTGTGTCATCCTTACTGTAAAGCTCTTCATTGTTTCTGGCTAGTCTCAGTGTAATACCTTTAGTTTTGAAAAAAGTATCTGCATCTTCCCTCCTTTTGCTCCAGAGGTCAGAAAGAGCTGTAAATTCAAAATTGAGCTCCTGTGACAAACCCATGAATGAAGGCAGAAGAGAAGACCTGAAACGGTCTGAATAGCCTACAATTCCAACGCGGATCCTGTCATTTGATCCCAGAATACGCGAATAACTCCTGGCGCTTAGTGTTAAGCCTGCAGCACCGAGAGCAGTTTTCTGAATAAATTCCCTGCGGGTTGGCATATTAATTGGTTTAAGGTTCAAGGTTCAAAATTCAAGATTCAAAAATCAAAATTAAACGACTGTAAGGTAAAAGTAATTTAATTCGGTTTTATTAAAAAGAATAGATCCCCTTTTTTCTTATTGAAATTCCTTAAAATGCTATTTTTGTCTGACTGAAGGAATAAATGAAAAAGAGGATACTTGTTGATATGGATGGAGTGCTGGCTGATGTTTATGCCAGGTTGTTTGAGATGCATGAAAAGGAAACCGGAATAAAGCTCACTGTTGAAGAGATAGCCGGAAAGCTGGAGGAGGAAGCCTTTCCATCCCAGAGGAAATGGGTCTCTGAACCCGGGTTTTTCAGAACCCTGCCGGTGATGGAAGGAAGCCGTGAAGTGATGGAAAAACTCAATACAAAATATGACATCGTTGTGGTTTCACTGGCAACGGAGTTACCAAACAGCCTCAACGACAAAATAATGTGGCTCCGTGACAATTTCCCTTTTATCTCATGGAAACAGATCGTCTTCTGCGGCGATAAAAGCCTTATAATGGCAGATATCCTGATCGACGATCACCCCAAAAACCTTGATAATTTCCCAGGTAAGACATACATATTCAATCAACCCCTGAATCTTCTTGTAAATAACAAAAAACACACCCGGGTAAGCTCCTGGGCAGAAATTGATAAAATCTTTTATAATTATGGAAAATGAAAATAAACCTCCGGTAAAACGCCTCTACTCACTCGATGCACTTCGCGGATTCGACATGTTCTGGATAATGGGAGGCGAAGGGATCTTCGTCGCTCTTGCGGCAATAACAGGATGGCCTGTTTTTGAATGGTGCGCAAAACAGCTCGACCATGTCCCCTGGCACGGATTCGTGTTCTACGATATGATCTTCCCGCTGTTTCTCTTTATTGCCGGAATATCTTTCCCTTTCTCACTGAAAAAACGACTCGAAAAGGGCGAAAACAAGAACCTGATCTATAAACACGTCATCTTCAGGGGATTGATCCTTGTCGTTCTCGGAATTCTGTACAACAACGGAGTGAGGTTCGACCTCTCTGAACTACGCTATGGCAGCGTCCTCGGACGCATCGGCCTCGCCTGGATGCTCGCGGCGATCATTTTCATGAATACAAAGCTGACAGCCAGGATAATATGGTTCTGGGGCATCATACTCATTTACTGGCTGCTGATGGTTCTTTTCCCTGCCCATGATCTTGGTTCAATGGATAAATTCTCGCAGGAAGGCAACCTGGCAAGCTATATTGACCGGATACTAATGCCCGGCAGGCTCTATCTCGGCAATCATGACCCGGAAGGAATTATGAGTACACTGCCAGCAATTTCCACCGCCCTGCTGGGTATGCTCACCGGACAATTCATGCTGTCAGACTATCTTGGAAACAAGCCTTACCGCAAGGCTCTCTATATGTTCATTGCAGCTCTGCTTTTCATGGCCATCGGGAAGGTATGGGACCTGGCATTCCCTATCAACAAGAATCTCTGGTCAAGTTCTTTCGTGTGCTGGGTCGGTGGACTGAGCCTTCTCCTGTTTACACTGTTCCATATTATTATCGACATCTGGGAGCTCAGAAAATGGGCTTTCTTCTTTGTCGTCATCGGAATGAATCCGATCACTATCTACCTGGTAAACAGGATCATAAACTTCAGGCAGGCCTCAAGGTTCTTCTTCGGCGGATTCACCGAAATTCTGCCGGAGGTGTGGGCTCCCTTTGTGGAAGCCGTAGGCGTCACGGCAATCGGATGGGTGTTTCTGTATGTACTTTACAGAAAGAAGATATTTCTGAAGGTTTAGTCTTTTTGTTGCATCAAACCCCCTTCCCAGCCTTCCCCCAAGGGGGCAGGAGCAGTCCCATCATTTCCCCCCTGGGGGAAATAAGAAAGGGGGTTGATTCTATCCTTCCTCAGGTTTAATCCCTAACCACAGTAATGCCCCGACAACAGCCAGCACAGCAGCCACATGCAATGCATTTTCCCAGCCGATAAGACTGGCAATTATCGGAGTCAGCATCGGGGAAATTAATCCTCCCAGGTTGCTGCCCATGTTCATGATCCCGCCGGCTGTTCCGCTTTTCCTTCCGGCGATCCTCATCATCATTGCCCAGAAGGGACCCTCAACACACAGAATAAATGCAGTAGCAAATGCAAGACTAATTGCAGCTAACACAGCGCTTGCCGTGTGAGCGCCCACGGAGATCAGTATTCCTGACAAAGCCATACCGGTTAAAGGAACGATCCTTCTCCCCCACACTTGTCCCGCCTTGCCCGCAGCGAGCCTGTCGGAGATAAATCCTCCGAGCGGGATTGAAATGATGGAGAGTATCCAGGGAAGACTGCTCATCCAGGCTCCGCTCAGCAGGCTGAAATGGCGTTCCTGTACAAGATACAGGTAAAACCAGGTAACAAAAATATACCCCACGTAGCCCTGAAGTGTATAGCTGATTGTCAGGAGATAAAAACTGACGGACCGGATTTTGCCCCTGCTTTGCTGGTCATCTGTTAACTTTTCTGTCTGAGGATAAGAGTTAACATGAACCGGTTCTTTTATCCGGAGCCATAATAGTGCTATTACAAGCGCAGGCACTGCCGAAGCTATCATTGCGGCCCGCCACCCCATGGTGACCATTATGTTTGACACCAGCGGAGGGGCCAGGGCAGAACCGATCCCTATTGAAGCTATCACGATCCCGTTTGCACGACCCTGGTACTGAGGCAGGACCCATTGCGAAACTCCCTGGGCGGACCCCGGGTAAGTGGGCGAAGCTGAAATGCCTGTAAGAAAACGGAAGATCATGAAAATGATCAGTGCTGTGGCGGCAGTTACATGAAATGCGCCGCTGCCGGTGAATGTCTGAGTAACAGTAAACATGACCCAAAGCCAGGCGATCCACGATAACACCTTTCGTGCCCCGAACCTGTCGGCGATCATCCCTGACGGGATCTGGAAAAGAGCATATCCCAGCAGAAACGCGCTGAAAATACGCCCCATCTCAATCTGTGATAATCCGAACTCCTCCATCAGAAGCGGAGCGGCTGTGGAGACGTTTACGCGGCAGATGTATCCCGCTGTTGCCGTGGCACAAAGCATAGCCACAATCGACCATGCCTTTGACTTTGGAGTGTTCATAACCTTTTATGGATAAGGATCTCCGAGGCCCCTTCTATAACATAATCCTTCAACTCGCCTACAACCTTATAGCCGTGTCTTTCGTAAAACTTCTGCGCTCTCAGGTTGAATGATGATACACAAAGAAAAAGGTATCTGGACCTGCCTCTGAATAGATCCTCCGTAAATGAAAGAAGTGCCGCACCAATGCCCTTGCCCCGGAATTCAGGATATGCTGCAACTGACTTTATATACGGCGAGCCAGCTACACCCTGAGGATCAATTATTACAACACCTGCAGGCTGTTTATCAGAATAAGCCATATAAACCTGAAAATCAGGATTATTACAATTTTTAATGCATTGGTCAAGACTTATCTTTAATGTGATCCATGGTTCCGAAGCGGCAAGAAGATGAGCCGCCATAATTCTCTCCTTGTCATCTGCCGGGTGAATTTCGATCCTCTCCATCCCTTTTTACTATTAAACTCTAAATATAAAAAGGAAAAGTATCATATCTTTAGATTATGTATTAATTTAACCTCCGTGCTGCTCTGTGTAGCTCTGTGTAAGTTCTTATTTTCTTCTTGTTACACAGTCCCGAGTACTCGGGACCACAGAGAATTCACAGAGAGCCACAGAGAAAAACAGTTCATAATATGTATTGGAAAATCTTGTTCTTCGTTTTGCTTTTTTCTCAAGCACTTGCTGCGCAGGAACTTGCATGGCCTGAGATAACTCAGCAGAACAGACCCTGGACACGATGGTGGTGGCCCGGCAGCATCGTTAATCATGAAGACCTGACAGCCAATTTGGAAAAATACAAAGCAGCAGGACTTGGCGGGATGGAGATAACTGCCATCTATGGCGTAAAGGGGCAGGAAGATAAATCCATTCCATACCTCTCCCCGGAATGGATGGAGATGCTGAAACATACACTCCGGGAAGCAGAACGCCTTGATCTGGGGATCGACCTGGCCAACGCTTCAGGCTGGCCCTTCGGCGGACCGTGGGTCGATTCGTCCGATGCCTGTAAAAACATAAGATTCAAAACATACATGCTGAGCACCGGACAGAAGCCAGGTGAAAAGATAGAATTCAGGCAGACGGCACTGGTACGACCGGTTGGCCAGAATCCTGATATAGCAAAGCCTGCCGATCTGATAAAGAAGAACAGGGACCTGCAGCTTTATTCACTGGATCAGATCAAATATGACAAACCGCTGCCTGTACACGAAGTAGTAGCTTATTCCGATTCAGGAAAAGCTATAATACTTACCGGCCTGGTAACTCCGCAAAGGGATCTTGACTGGACAGCGCCTGCGGGAAAATGGACTTTATATGCCCTCTTCCAGGGATGGCACGGAAAACAGGTTGAGCGTGCCGGCCCGGGAGGCGAAGGAGATGTTATCGACCATTTTTCAGGACAGGCGATAAACAGATATCTGAAACATTTTGATACGGTTTTTAAGGATCATGATCTTAATTACCTGAGAGGATATTTCAATGATTCGTATGAGGTCGACGATGCCTCCGGACAGTCAGACTGGACGAACGACCTTTTCTATGAATTTGCAATAAGAAGAGGATATGATCTTGCAGAGCACCTGCCTGCGCTTTTCCAAAAGGATGATCCCGACAAGAATGCGCGTATCCTCTCCGACTACAGGCAAACGATGTCTGATCTGATACTCGATAAGTTCACTGCTTCTTGGACAAGCTGGGCACACAGGCAGGGGAAAACAACAAGGAACCAGGCTCATGGTTCACCTGGAAATATTCTTGACCTGTATGCTGCCGCCGACATTCCTGAAACGGAAGGCAGTGAGATAACACAACTTAAACTTGCCTCCTCGGCAGCCAATGTCACAGGCAAGCCGTTAGTTTCATGCGAGGCTGCCACATGGCTGGACGAACATTTCTCCTCAAATCTCGCAGATATCAAAAATGCTGTCGACAAATTCTTTCTTGCAGGGATTAACCATCTGTTTTACCATGGCACATGCTATTCGCCGCCCGATGAGCCGTGGCCGGGATTCCTGTTCTATGCCGCTGTTGAGCTGACTCCGGCCAATCCGCTCTGGAATGATTTCAGGGCGCTTAACAATTATGTTGCGCGCGTGCAGTCATTCCTACAGAAAGGGGCGCCGGACAACGACATACTTATCTATTTCCCGATCTTTGACAGATATGCTGCCTACGGAAAAGGAATGCTGGAGCATTTCGATGCCATCAGCCCGGCTTATGACGGGACTCCTCTCAAAGATGCCGCTGAAACCCTGACAGAAAAGGGGTATGCCTGGGACTATATCTCCGACCTTCAGATACAGACTACTTTCTTTAACGAAGGCATGCTGGAAACTGAGGGCAACATCTATAAGACACTTATTTTACCTGGATGCAGGTACATTCCGATAGAAACATTTTCGCAGATAATGAAGCTGGCTTATGAAGGGGGTATAATAATATTATACGGAGAAATGCCTCAAAATGTTTCAGGATGGGCCCAAAAAGAGGAGAAAACAGCCTTTTTCGACCAAATGAAGGCCGGAATCAGCTTTTCTCCGACAAATAATCCGGAAGTATTCAAGGCAGTTTATGGCAAGGGAATGATACTTTCAGGCAAAAATATTGAACAGATGCTCACTTTTGCCAGGATCAGGAGAGAGTCAATGGCAGATGAGGATATCCGGTTCATCCGGCGCCAGACAAAGACCGGTTTCACTTACTTCATCAGCAACCAGGGCGAAAAGGCGTTTGCAGGATCTATCCCCCTGCAGGTTCCTGCATCGTCAGCAGCAATTTTCAATCCAATGGACGGCAGCTTCGGCATGGCAGGCTGCACGATCCCGAAAGCAGGAGTAATTGAAGTCTACGCAAGACTGAATCCGGGAGAATCAGTTATTGTTGCAACATTTAATGACACTCCTGAAGGGAAGCCGTACCTGTACTATAATCCTAATTCAATGCCAAAGGAGCTAACA
Organism: Bacteroidales bacterium; assembly: GCA_041303415.1. Taxonomy (GTDB): domain Bacteria; phylum Bacteroidota; class Bacteroidia; order Bacteroidales; family VadinHA17; genus LD21. Next base: position 701 of record JBFYPG010000047.1, on the reverse strand, counting down.
GGAACCTGGAAAGTTGAATTCATTGAAGGTGGTCCTTCTTTATCACCTGCCTCCCAACTTGTCAAGCTTGTTTCCTGGACTGATTTCCCGGATGCATCTCTGAAGGATTTTTCGGGAACTGCCAGATACTCGATCACATTCCCCAGACCGAAGGAAAAAGCCGATGCATGGAAGCTCAATCTCGGCGAAGTTTACGAAAGCGCATCCGTGACTCTCAACGGGAGTGATCTCGGATCGCTGATTGGTCCGGATTACCAGATAATTCTTGGCAAAAAACAGCTGAAGAAAAAGAATACCCTGGAGATAAGAATCTCGAACCTGATGGCAAACCGTATTGCATACATGGACCGCAACATAATCCCGTGGAAGAAGTTTTACAACATCAATTTTGCAGCAAGGCTGAGGCAGAACACAAAGAATGGCATCTTTGATGCCTCCTCGTGGCAGCCCGGGAAGTCGGGACTTATAGGGCCGGTGACTTTTACGCCGATGAAAGCAGTGAAATAATCCTCTCAAGGTGTAATCCTGCAGAATAAATGGAACAGTATTTTAATGAAACAACCCCCTTTCTGATTTCCCCCAAGGGGGAAAGGTTTGGAGGCCCCTGCCCCCTTGGGGGAAGGATGGGAAGGGGGTGGGTTCCTTAAGTTTGTTGTTGTTAATAATTCCATATAAATTTATATCAACTTTCACCTGCATAT
>JBFYPG010000046.1:0-41286 GCA_041303415.1 Bacteroidales bacterium | reverse complement strand
GGCACTCCCTTTTTCTGGCTTGCCTGCACAGCATGGAACGGCGCGCTCAGGTCGACCGATGAGGAATGGGATAAATATCTTGGTCAGAGGGTAAGTAACAGCTACAGCGCCATCCAATTCGTGACAACTCAATGGAGGGGTGGCGATAAGAACAGCGAGGGGCTTACGGCATTTGAAGGATGCGGTCTGATAAGCGTGAATCCCGAATTTTTCAGGCGGATCGATCAAAAGATCGATAAAATAAATGAATATGGTCTTGTTGCCGCACCGGTAGTCCTGTGGGCATTGCCGGTAGCCGCGGGCAAGGAACTGAGTCCTGGATACTATCTGCCTGACGATCAGGCTATTCTTCTAGCAAAATATATCGTCGCCAGGTACGGAGGAAACCATGTTGTATGGCTTCTCGGAGGCGACGGCTTTTACACCGGCACACATGAGCAGAGGTGGAAAACGATTGGCCGCGCAGTGTTTGACGGAAAGCACCAGGGGATTGTAACACAGCATCCGAGCGGAATATCCTGGATAGGAGAGGTTTATAAGGATGAACCCTGGCTTGATATCATCGGTTACCAGAGCAGCCACAGCAACGCTGAAGGCACCGTGAACTGGATCACAAAAGGGCCTATGAGTAAAATGTGGAATCATCTGCCGGCACGACCGCTTATTAATCTTGAACCGAACTATGAACAGATCCGCTTCAGGATAACCGATAGAGATGTCCGCAATGCATCCTACTGGAGCATCTTTGCTACACCGATAGCCGGTGTGACTTATGGCGCAAACGGGATATGGCCCTGGCTGCGTGAAGGGGAAAACATCCTGAACCACGAGGATGCAACGGGCACATCATCATGGGATGTAAGCATCAACTTCCCGGGATCGATCCAGATGGGGTACCTGGCTCAGTTCATGAAGAGGTTCGCATGGTGGAGTTTCTACCCTGCCCCGGAGCTTCTTGTTGAACAACCCGGAGATAAGGTATATAATCATTTTGTGTCTGTAACTAAAATGACCGACAGTAAAACTATTCTTGCTTATATCCCTGTTAAACAAACGATTATGATACGCAAACCTGCCGGGCACAACTACTCCGTAAGGTGGTTCGATCCTGTAAAAAACACCTGGATTAACGGCACCGGCACCGATGATGGAGCAGTTCTGACGGTTACTCCACCGATCGATAGCGATATGGTGCTCATTCTTGAAGAGATAGTTGAAGTGAAGAAAATACGGCCACCGGACAAGAGGAATGTAATAAGGAATAGAAACTAAATATTTTCTGCACGAACCCATCCCCTGACCCCTTTCCTGGAACAACACGTACCCACACCCTTTTTCCCCCTCCCTGCTGACGCAAGGAGGGGGATATCATTGATATACAATTTATTACACCCCCTCCTTACGAAGTAGGGAGGGGGTTGGGGGGTGGGTACATGTGATCCAGGGAGGGGGTCGGGGGGTGGGTACATGTGATCCGGAGGAGTGGGGGCTGGGGTAGTAATTGCTTTTTATTTCAGATAATGCCAGAATTTTTCTTCTGATACCCTGATTTCTCTTTTCTTTTTCCTGTCGAGCAGGTAATAATATAAAGCTACGACAAATCCTGTTATCAGAACAGCCAGGAGAAGGTATCTTAATATCTCTGAAACAGCAGGATCGGATGTGACAGCCGGATCAGGAGCAGCGTTGCCAATGACTTTTTGTCCGACATCAATGTTAAAAATGTTCCTGACAAAAAAGAGGGAGAAGAAGGAAAGCAGTCCTGAAATAATAGGAGTAGCTATCCAACCGATACCTATCTCCCCGAGCAGCCTGAAATTTATGTTCCGTACACCCTTCCAGAGTCCTATTCCGATAACGCAGCCCACTATGACCTGTGAACTTGAGACAGGTACCATGGGAATGGGAGGCAGGCCGATCCTGACGAAAAAATTGGATAATCCCGAAGATGAAAAGATGAAGAGCACCAGAGACTGTGCCAGGACAACCACCAGGGCCGCTTCAGATGAAAGCTCAACTATGTTGGCGCCGACTGTCTCCATAACCTTCTTTGAATAGGTCAGTATGCCCGCTGCTATTGCGATACTGCCCAGGAGGAACAGCTGCTGTGCGGACGAAAGTGTGATTATGCCCAGGTCGATTTCCTGCAGGTTGAATGCAGGGACAAACACTCCCATGACATTGGCTATATTGTTGGCTCCCAGGCTATAAGCCCCGAACGCTCCGGCAGCTATAAGTCCTGCTTTCAGAAATCCTTCAAACCTGAACAGGTGCATCCTTGATGCTTTTTTGATCTTTACGATCAGTATATAAAGAAGTACAGCGAACAAAGCTCCCAGCAACGGCCCGGAGATCCAGGTGGCGACTATTTTTGAAAGAGTGCCTGAGTCGGTTCTGTTTCCCGTGAAGAGGTTCCATCCTATAATTGCACCAACGATTGCCTGGGTTGTTGAAACGGGAAGCGAAAATTTTGTCATTGTATATACTGTGACAGCTGCTGCCAGGGCGAGGGTGAATGATCCGCCGATTGCATTAACAGCTCCCAGTTTCCCAAGTGTGTCAGATGTCCCTGCACCCTGTAAGACGGCTCCCAGGATTACAGCGGCTGAAGCAATAATTGCAGCTTTCCTGAAGGTAACCATCTTTGAGCCGACAGCGGAACCAAATACATTTGAGGCATCGTTGGCCCCGAGGGACCAGCCCAGGAATAAACCGCTGGTAAGGAAGAAAAGGATCATGTTGCTAGTTGCTTGTTGCTGGTTGCTGGTTGCTTGTTCCTTGTTGTTCTTAACCAGCAACCAGGAACCAGCAACCAGGAACTTTTTAAATAATTATTTTAATCGCCATTGCCGCCAGCCGGTCTGCTGCCTTCTGGGCCATGTCGGAGATCGCTTCAATATGATGGATTATATACCTCAGATGTGCCTTGTGCGCAAGGTCTATTTCGTTCATCTCCTGGAAGATGCGCTTCTTTGTTCTTATCGCTATCTTGTCGGTCTCGCTTTCAAAATAATAGACCTTCAGCAGTTTTTCCCTTACTGTGTACGGAGTGATGAAATAGGCTCTTGCGGCAGGTATCAGCTCTTCAGCAGCTGATGCTGATGCGTCGGCAAGACTTACGATATCTTTATTCAGGGCGGCCGGTATCTCCGGCATCTCTATTATGAACTCATTCAGAGACTTCTTCACGGTATCCATTATCTCATCGATCTCATCAATGAGTCTTATGACCTCTTCCCTGTGCTGCGGCAGAATTGAATGGGTGATCATTTCGTTCTCGATCGACCGCTGAAGCTTGTCGGCATTACCTTCAAGGGTATCTACCTTCTGAAGGTGCCTGTTGAAAGCCTCCCAATCCTTATCTATATAGGATTTAATGCTTTCCCTGAAGACGAGCAATCCGAGTTCCACATTGTCGAAGAACTCATCGATCTTGATGATCAGGTCTTTGGTAGTCCGCTTGAAAAGAGCCATAATGGTTAGGTGTTACTTGTTGCTGGTTGCTGGTTGCTGGTTGCTGGTTGCTGGTTGCTGGTTATTGGTTAGATCAAATATAATTATTTAACCACAAAGAGCGCAAAGGAAAAAGATTCAAGATTCAAGATTCAAAATTCAATTATCTTTTCAACTTTGTTGCTTCTGAGGTACTGTTTGAGGATTACCTGGATGTCACTGTTATCGCGTGCCGGCGTGATGCAATCATGCACTGCTGAAAGCCCGAATCCCATATCGTTTATGTGAAAGTAACCATAGCCTGTGAATTTGCCGTTCATAATCCTGACTGCACATCTTTCATCATCATCCCTTCCTTTATCTATAATGAAGAAATTGCGTCGGGAGAAAACAAACTCTTCGGCTGCCCTGAGGGCGCGTTCATTGTAATCCTTCGAACTCTCAACACCGCAGCATGCACCTTTGCATATGCCCACCTGGTAATGGAAGCAGGCATCCTCAGATTCATAAAGGCCTGCCAGCTTCTGGCACAACCTGTACTTTTCAGTAAGTCCCTCAAGCCTCGATCTGGCTCTGTCACGGGTGCTGAAGACAGAGAGCTGATTTTCATCTGAATTTGTCTGTCCGAACCTGAAATTCAGGTAGCCTTTCGTGTCGAGGAAGCTGTAGATGGCCCACTGAAAACCGGTTCTTCGCTGAGCCCTGTTATAAACAGGTTTGTTCTCCTTAATTTCATATGATTCCCTGAGCAGTGCAATAAGCTCGCTACCGGTCTCTACCCAGTCAATATCTGCTATCAGGTCGCGCATCTCCATTGATCTGCCCGACGTGTTGTTTGAGAGGTGAGTGCTGATTCTTTCCCTGAGGTTCCGGCTTTTGCCGATATAGATGAGGTCGCCTCTTTCATTATAGAAGTAATAAACCCCGGGCTCATCGGGTATCTGATCGAGTTTGGAAATGTCGAGCCTGGGATTTAGTTTTGAAAGCCTTGTATTCCTTATCAGGTTTGACCGCGTTCCGTTAATCTCCCTGTCCTTTTCAAGAAGCATTTCAAAGAGCCTGACGGTTGCATGTGCGTCTCCCGCTGCCCTGTGCCTTCCGTTTATCGTGATCTTCAGTTCCCTGCAGATGTTCCCCAGGCTGTATGACCTGTAACCCGGGAAGAGCTTTCTGCTGAGAGTAACAGTATCAATTAATTTTCTCCTGTAATTGAATCCCAGTGATTTGAATTCCTGCCTTATGAACGAATAGTCAAACCTGGCGTTATGTGCTATAAATGCTCTTCCTTCCGTAAACTCAACGATCTTCTTCGCGATCTCATAGAATTTTGGAGCATTCTCGACCATTTCGTTAGTTATCCCTGTGAGATTCGTAATGAAATACGGGATGTTCCGTTCAGGATTTATAAGTGAGACAAATTCACCGGTGATCTTTTCTCCGTCATGCTGATAGATAGCGACTTCCGTAATCTTTTCAATTCTTGCGCTGCCTCCTGTAGTCTCTATGTCGATAATTGCATACATCAGGGGATGCATAAATGCAGCACGAATATAATCAGATTTGAGGGGAGAGAAGTTAATTGTTTGTATTTTTGTTTTCTCAGCAGTAAGATCATGAATGAGTGCTTTGGAAAGAAGTTTATTTTGAACGGCAAGCTGCAATCGTCCGATTCATTTATCAATTCACTTGTATATGAAGGCGATTCGGTTTATGAAGTGATCAGGATGTCGAAAGGGTTTCCCGTGTTTTTCAACGATCACATGGAGCGGCTCGCATCAAGCGTAAAGCTGCAGAAAAAAAAGATGCTCGCAGATCCAGGTGTCCTGAAAAAAGACATTATAAGCCTTGTAAAGTGGGATAAGAAGAAGGAGAACAACCTTAAGATAGTATTCAACTACAACAAGGGATCGGATAACTATCTTGCATATTTCATTGAGCCTATCTATCCCTCTGTTGAACAATACAGGAAAGGAGTGAAGGGTATACTCTTCTATGCGGAGAGGAAGGATCCGGCATCAAAAGTGATCAATCATAAACTGCGGTCAGAGATATTCCACAAGCTTATTCTGGACGGAGGTTATGAGGCTCTGCTGGTCAACGAAAAGGGACAGGTTACTGAAGGAAGCAGGTCAAATATCTTTTTCCTCAGGGGGGATACTCTCTTTACTGCTCCCGAAAATATGATACTCAGCGGGATAACCAGGAAGCATATTCTTGAAATCTGCACCGGGAATGGCATCAGTGTAAAAATGGCCTGCGTAAAGGCTGACAGAATATCGGATTATGATGCTGTTTTTATGACAGGCACATCGCCTATAGTACTGCCGTTCTGCTGTATTGATGACAGGTATTTTAACGTAAAGGTTCCTCTGATAGCGGAAATAAGGGAAATGTATATTGAAAGGGCCATGAAAAGCATTGCAGCATTCAGGGCAGGTTAAATTTTAGAGGCTCAGTTCTGTATCGAAGAAGAGAAAGAAGTAAAGTGCCTGTATATCTTTGTGCCGCACCCGTTGCAGCTGCCTTCCCGGTCAAGATTCTGTATCTTTACCTGATATCCTGATCTCTTTGTTACGACCTTTCCGCATTGCGGGCAGTGAGTATTTTGCCCGGAATCAGATGCAACGTTACCCACATACACATAACTGAGGCTTTTTGAGGCAATTTCTGCAAGCCGCTTCAGGGATTCGGCTGTTGTTGACGGATCTTCCCTTTTATACATCGGGAAATACCTGCTAAGGTGGAAAGGCACATCCCTGCCCAGCTCCCCGGCTATCCATTCAGTCTGCCTGGCCATTTCACCTTCATCATCATTCTGCCCGGGAATGATAAGTGTCGTGATCTCCAGGTGTTTGCCCGATAGTGCGATCTGCTTCAGTGCACTGGTCACGGGCTCAAGGGTGCCTCCAGTCAGCCTTTTATAGAAGTCATCATTGAATGCCTTAAGATCAATATTGAAAGCATCGGTGAACGATATGATCTCATCAAGCGGCTCCCTGTTTACATATCCGTTGCTCACCATCACGGTCTTTAGTCCTTTCTTCCTGGCTTTTCGTGCCAGGTCGCTGATGAACTCGAACCAGATGACAGGTTCATTATATGTAAAGGCAATGCCGATGTTATGCAGTGCGTCGTGAGCGTCGTGAAGGATGGTGTCGATCCCGGTCCTTGAAACGAAGCCTGATGATACCCGCTGGGAGATCGTATAGTTCTGGCAGAAGTCGCACCTCAGGTTGCAACCGTATGAGCCCAGTGAAAGGATATTTGTTCCGGGATAGAAATGGTACAGCGGTTTCTTTTCCACCGGGTCGAGCGCATATCCTGATAGCACTCCGTACGTAATAAGCTCAACTGATCCTGCATTGTTCTTCCTCACTCCGCAAATACCGGTTTTGCCTTCAGCGATCATGCACCGGTGAGGGCATAACAGGCATTCGATCTTATCTTCATATTTGCTGAAAAGGGAAATCATGACTAAAATGGCAGGATCCTATAAAGTTACGAATTTTTGAGCTTAACAGAAAATAAATTGGCAAAAAAAAGCTAAGTGCAGGTAAAGAGGTTAAATTAGCATCCGGAACAGATGATGAAGCAGATAAAAGCACTATTGAAATTCTTTAATCCGGAAAGGCATGAAAATCTCTCGTTTCTTTACAATCGCTGGTTTTGTATTATTTATCAGCACTTTGGGTATTTATGCACAGCAGGACGAAAGCTGGAAGGCATCGCCTGAGACTGTAAAAAGGCTGTCAGGGTCACGGCCGGAATTCAACTACTACGAGGAAAAGGTCCCTGAATACACGCTCCCTGATGTTCTTTCCGATGTGTCAGGAAAAAAAATCAAATCTGTCGGGAAATGGACCAAAAAGCGTCGTCCGGAGATACTGGAGATGTTCCGCACAAATGTGTACGGAAGGATCCCTGAGGCACTTTATACGAAGTCGTTCAGCATGGTGAATATGGATGAAGATGCCATGGGAGGTGAAGCAACACTTAAGCAGGTCGATATTAAAATCACGGCAGGTGAGGAGTCGCTGGTGATCCATCTTACTCTCTTCCTGCCGAATGCCGCTTCGGGTCCTGTACCGGTTTTTCTCCTGATTGACAACCGCGGACCTGAGAATACTGATCCCACCCGGAAGGTGAAAAGCGAATTCTGGCCTGCCGAGGAGATAATAGCCCGCGGTTACGGGATAGCAGTATTCAGCAATGCTGATGTTGATACTGACAACTATGATGAATTCAAGAACGGCATACACGGAATGCTGGACCGCGGCCGGAGGAGCGATGATTCATGGGGAACCCTCGCTGCATGGGCCTGGGGTGCCAGCAGGTGCATGGACTATTTTGAGACTGATGAAGAGATTGACAGTAAAAAGATAGCCGTTGTGGGGCATTCGAGAGGAGGCAAGACAGCCCTGTGGGCCGGCGCCGACGACCAGCGCTTTTCGATGGTAATAGCCAACGAGTCGGGCTGCGGGGGAGCAGCACTGGCCCGGCGGCGTTTTGGTGAAACGATCGAGCGCATTAACAATGCATTCCCTCACTGGTTTTGCTTAAACTATAAAAAATATTCAGGCAAAGAGGATGAAATGCCTTTTGACATGCACATGCTCCTTTCACTAATCGCCCCGCGGGCTTTATATATAGATGCGGCAAGCGACGACCTGTGGGGAGACCCTAAAGGCTGCTACCTTGCACTTTACCATGCAATGCCTGTTTTCAGGCTGCTGAAGGCAGGGGAGGGGATACCTGAAGAGATGCCTCCGCTGAATACCCAGGTGATAAGCGGCAATGCAGGCTTCCATATCAGGGACGGCTCACATAACATGCTGCTTAAAGACTGGAACTGGTTTATGGATTTTGCCGACCAGTTGTGGTAGAAGAGGTGCCGCTAAAGTTCTTCATCTTTTACTTCGACGGGAATATTGCCAAGCCTGGCAAATTCCACAATCTCATTCTTAACCGGCTCAATTATCTCAGGGTAAGAGAGGCCGAAGCGAAACATAATGCTGCTCCGGCTTTTCATTTTAAAGCTTATGCTCAGGGGGAACAATTCGATTTTCTCCAGGTCGGCAGGTTTCAGCTCGACTGGCGGAAACACTGAATTCTGTTTCAGAACAATCTTCCCGGCTTCAGTTGAGATATATTTCCTTGTCCTGCCGCTGCCGGCAAGAATCTCCCAGACTCCGAACAGAATCAGGAATACTATTGTGATCCACAGCCTGCTTTCAGTCCTGAACGCCTGGAAATTGAAGATAAGCCAGTACAGGGCTATTATTAAGCAGAGGATGCCCAGTATGATCTGAAATACCTTTGTGAATCTGGTGTTCCCATGCTCAAGAAAAAATAACTTCTTTTCCATAAATATTTACCGGTAGTTAAAATAATGTTATTTTTAGAGGCTTTAAATGTAGGAATAAAAACCATGAAACGTAACTACTACCTTGTCGCTCTTATTTTCCTGATTTTCTTTGCAATTTCCTTTCTGACCAACATTCTTGGCTCGATAAATCCGAATGTCAGCGACAGCTTCACGTTGAGCGGTACGCTTACAGGAATGCTGCCGTTTTCATTTTTTATTGCATATGCCCTGATGTCGATACCCTCAGGTATGATCATCCAGAAATATGGCGAAAAGAAATGCCTTATCCTTGCCTGGATACTGGCTCTCGGGGGTGCATTGCTCTTTACCCTGTTCCCCGTATTCCCGGTATTCCTTGGCTCCCTGTTCATGATAGGCAGCGGCATGGCGATCCTCCAGGTTGCCATCTATCCGCTGCTCAGGGTAACGGGAGGGGAGGAGCATTTTGCTTTCAACTCGGTGATCGCCCAGCTGGTTTTCGGAGCTGCCTCATTCCTGAGTCCCTTTGTATATTCGTACCTGGTGCTGCACCTCGGCGACAGTGTGCCAGATGAAGGATTATTCCTGGGGTCGATCTCTTCTCTTACTCCCGATAAACTTCCGTGGGTGTCAATTTACTGGATATTCGCCATGGTCAGCCTCCTTATGATGGTTGTGATAGTGATATCCCGTTTCCCGGTTGTTGAACGGAAAGAAGATGAGATAGTTGGCGCGTGGGAAACGCATGTTGAACTGTTTAAACAGAAAAAAGTGATACTCTTTTTCCTGGGAATATTCTGCTACGTAGGCACCGAACAGGGGATCGCAAACTGGATTTCCGAGTTCCTGCGCACCTACCATGGCCTTCGTCCGGAGGTTGAAGGAGCCAGGGCCGTGGGGCTCTTCTGGGGCATGATGACGGTAGGATGCATTCTGGGGATGGTGCTTCTGAAAATCATGGACAGTAAAGTAGTACTCAGAGTATTCACGGCAGCCGCTATGATAATCCTGACGACTACTCTCTTTGGCAAAGCCGGCTGGGCTCTGTTCGGCTTTCCGGCTCTCGGATTCTGCCTCTCTGTTATGTATGCAATAATCTTCTCCCTCGCACTCAACAGCGTCAATAAGTCGCATGGTTCATTTGCCGGTATCCTTTGTACGGCTATCGCGGGAGGAGCAATCGTGTCCCTGCTTGTCGGCAAGCTGAAGGATATGATCGGACTTCAGGCAGGAATGACTGTGCTCTACCTTACGCTCGCTTACATCCTGAGCATAAGCTTCTGGGCAAAACCAATTATTACAAATGCTACAATTAAATTAAAATCCACGGAATGAAAATTTTATTTTTTTAATAAAACCCCCTTCCCGGCCTTCCCCCAGGGGGGAAGGTGTAGCATATCATTTCCCCCTTGGGGGAAACAGGAAAGGGGGTCGGTTAATTTTAATGAAATACTAAATCACGTTACATGAAAAAACTATTAACTGTAATTTTTACACTTATTATCAGTGTCCTGGCTTTCGGCCAGAAATACCCTGCCCCGATGAAAGCCGAAATGACAGAAATATGGGATCCGGAGATACAGAAAGTCACTCCCGGCGATCAGCCCGGGATGCCGCCGTCAGATGCAATAGTGCTCTTTGACGGAACAGACATCAGCAAAGAGTGGACTGACGGCGAAGGAAATCCTTCAAAATGGAAGATTGAGGAAGGATCTATGGTTTGTGTGCCCGGCTCAGGGGAAATACAAACCAGAAGGATGTTCAATGATTTCCAGCTCCATATCGAATGGAAAGCTCCGGCACCGGCCAGGGGCGAAAACCAGGACAGGGGCAACAGCGGAGTATATCTCCAGGATCTTTATGAGATCCAGGTACTTGATAATTACGATAACAGGACATACCGGAACGGTCAGGCAGGCAGTCTTTATAAACAATATCCGCCACTGGTGAATGCCTGCCGGATGCCCGGAGAATGGCAGACATATGATGTGATCTACACCGCTCCGCGCTTTGAGGATGACAGCACCTCCTGGTTCACTCCCCCCAGGGTAACCGTTTTTCATAACGGCGTACTGATCCAGAACAATGTAAGCCTTCGCGGACCGACACTTTATATCGGCATGCCTGAATATTCTGTCAGGAAACATGGCCCTGGTCCGCTGTCACTTCAGGATCACAGCCATCCCGTTGCATACAGAAATATCTGGATACGTGAGCTTTAGATGTAATTAAGAATATTTAACGGACGGATTTCCCATTAATTTATCAAATCATCAGGAAATTATTATTTTTACATACCAATCAAATCCTTAACCAAGTAAAAAATATCTGACAAATGAAAGAAGATTTAAAGAACATTTCACGCCGTTCATTCATTGAAAGAACAGGCGCTGTTGCTGCAGGGTTGACGATTCTTCCCGGCTCTGTGATAAGCGGTTTCGGCCACAGGGCTCCAAGCGACAAGCTTAATATTGCTGTCGTTGGTATCGGAGGGATGGGTAATTCAAATCTGAGAGCAGTAAAAGGAACAGAAAACATCGTTGCACTATGCGATGTTGACTGGGGCTATTCAAAACCGGTATTCGATGCAAACCCGGACGCCAAGCGTTACTGGGACTGGCGCAAGATGTATGATGAAATGGGTAAATCAATTGATGCCGTGATAGTTGCAACGGCCGACCATACTCATGCCATCGTGGCTGCCACTGCAATGACGATGGGCAAGCATGTTTATGTCCAGAAACCCCTTACACACTCCGTACATGAATCACGGCTTCTGACCAAACTTGCCGCCAAACATCAGGTAGCAACCCAGATGGGTAACCAGGGTTCATCCGCCGAAGGGGTGGATCTCGTTGTTGAATGGCTGAATAATGGGGAAATAGGTGATGTGAAGAAAGTGGAAGCATTCACCGACCGTCCGATCTGGCCGCAGGGACTTAATGTACCAAAGGGTGAATGGGTTCCCGATACGCTGAACTGGGATCTCTTCATCGGCCCGACAAAAATGCGTCCTTATAACAGCCTTTACACTCCATGGAACTGGAGAGGCTGGTGGGACTTCGGGACAGGTGCTCTGGGTGACATGGCTTGCCATATCCTTCACCCTGTGTTCAAGGGACTGAAGCTTCAGTACCCGATCAAGGCACAGGGAAGCTCAACGCTTCTTCTTACCGATTGCGCCCCTACCGCACAGATGGTGAAGCTTATATATCCTGAAAGGGTTACACCGAAGAATGCCAGGATGAAACTTCCGCAGGTGGAAGTTACCTGGTACGACGGCGGACTTCAGCCTGCAAAACCGGCCGGATGGCCTGCAGGAAAGAATATGAACGATCAGGGCGGCGGCGTTCTCTTCCATGGAACAAAAGACACACTTGTATGTGGTTGCTACGGAGTAAATCCATGGCTGCTGTCAGGCCGTGTTCCGGTTGTTCCCCAGACTGAAAGACGTGTTGAGAAAGCAACAAACGGAGGTCATGAAATGGACTGGGTACGCGCATGCAAGGAGAGCCCGGAAAGCAGGGTACAGACCAAGTCGAACTTCGCAGAAGCAGGTCCGTTCAATGAAATGGTTGTTATGGGAGTTCTCGCAGTGAGACTTCAGGGCCTGAACAAGGAGCTTGAATGGAACGGCGAAAAAATGGAATTCACCAACCTCAGCGACACAGAAAACGTAAGGATCTGCATCGAGGATGCATTCACAATCAAGGACGGCCACCCGACATTCAACAAGAAGTGGACCGATCCGATGAACGCCAGACAGTTCGCAGCTGAAATGGTTAAGCATACCTATCGCAGCGGCTGGTCACTTCCCGAAATGCCCGCTTAATTAATAATTTAACCATTATCAATTATGAAGATCATAAACTTACTGTTATCATTAGTCCTTATCATGGGAATCACATCATGCGCATCAACCGGAAAGACAAAATCATCCACAGATGACGGATGGGTTACCATATTTGATGGCAAGACAACAACAGGATGGAGAGGCTACAACAAAACCGCTTTCCCCGAGAAGGGATGGGAAGTGGTTGACGGTACTCTCCACTGCATTGGTTCAGGTGCAGGTGAAGCAGGCGGCGGTGGCGGCGATATAATCTATGACAAGAAGCTGTCAGACTTCGAACTGGAACTGGAATGGAAGCTCTCCGAGGGCGGCAACAGCGGTATATTCCTGCTAGGTCAGGAGATCCCGGGCGAGCCAATCTATAAATCGGCTCCCGAAATGCAGATCCTCGACAATGACAAACATCCGGATGCCAAGCTTGGAGTTAACGGAAACCGCAAAGCCAGCTCATTATACGATCTTATTCCTGCCGTTCCGCAGAACACAAGACCTGTCGGCGAATGGAATAAGGTTGGTATCCTCTGCTACCAGGGAACTGTTGTTTTCAAATCAAACGGTGCAAATGTCGTTGAGTTCCATCTGTGGACAGATGACTGGAAGAAAATGTGCGCCAATTCCAAATTCAAGGATTGGGAAGCATTTGTAAACACAGCCAGGGAAGGCTATATCGGCCTCCAGGACCATGGCAACGATGTGTGGTTCAGGAATATAAGGCTGAAGATAATGTAAAACACCAACCCCCCTTCCCCCCTGAAGGGGGGTTAATTTTTATTATTGTTCTGGGTTTTAGCCCCCCTTTAGGGGGGTTGGGGGGTCAATACCTTTCAATCCTATCGCTTCTGCAACCTCCCTCATTCCCATGATGCAGTCTGTGATAAGGTCATCAAGGCTCACACCCAGCATGGCAGCTCCCTTTTCAATGACACTTCTGTCAACACCAGCAGCAAACCTTTTGTCGTTCCATTTCTTCCTGACCGACCTCGCTTCCATATCCATCACGCTCCTGGTGGGACGCACAAGCGCGCTGGTGGTTACCAGACCTGTGAGCTCATCCATGGCATAGATTGTTTTTTCCAGAAGGGTCTGAGGCTCCACATCAGAGGCGAGCCCCCAACCATGGCTCAGCACCGCCCTGATATACTCTGCGGGCCAGTTGTTCTCCTCGAGTATCTTTTTCGTCATGGTGCAATGCTGTTCAGGATACATCTCATAATCAAGGTCATGAATAAGCCCTATTATGCCCCATTTCTCTTCATCCTCACCTGCCTTCCTGGCCATATAGCGCATAACGCCCTCTACAGCAAGGGCGTGCTTCATGAGGCTTTCTGAGGAGTTGTACTTTTTAAAAAGCTCAAGAGCTGATTCTCTGGTTGGAACTGAAGATGTCATTTAGCATTATGTTTATGGATTTTCACTCCCTTGCTTTCACAATGGGAACGGTCCTGTAAACGCCGGGGAAGTTGATCCTGAGGTAATAAATTCCGGGAACAAGCTTCCTTCCGTTCATTACAAACTCGTTCATTCCCCTGTCGACAGGCTTATCGGACTCCAGCACCTTCTTTCCTCCGGCAGTGAACACTGAAAAATATACGGTTCCGGCAACATCTGAATTGACCACGATCTTAAGCTCGTCAGTAAAGGGATTGGGGAAGACGAGGTAAGGCTCGGCGATCTTGTCCTGTTCGTATCTTGCTTTTAAAGTGTCATTCAACGGATAATCGTCAGCGTTGCCGTAGCCGTAAATTTTCATGTCATAGATGCCATAGGGAACGAGATCAGCTTTATTGCTGAAAGAAACAGTCACTGAATCGCCGTATGGCACCAGCAGGTTTTTGAAATACTCCTTGACCGGTGTACGATTATTTATTTTGTATGCCAGGTTAAATCCGCGTATCGTGTCGGGCCCCTGGTTCACGACTTTAACTGCAACTGTCTCTTTCCCGTATCTCTCCTTTTCAGCAGGAGTCACAAGCCTTGCCGTGACAAGATCCCTTCTTACATACCTTACAGAGCCGCTGCCCGCAAAATCGATCATATCTATCATTGCACGATCCAGCCCCCCAATAACACCGGCATCCTTTTTATATATCCATTCCATCTTATTATAGCCGGCAGGTACCGGCACTGCTCTTCTTTCCCATTCTGTAATGCCTGATTTCTTAAAGATCTCTTTATCATTAAGCTTGAAGATCAGGAAATCATAACTCTGTTCTGAGGAGACTTTGTAGTAAAATTTAAGCGTATCCGGCTCTGTGTAATATGTCTTTATTGAAAGTGAAGTTGATGCATTGTGACCGATTGCTCCTGAGCGTGCAGCCACGATACCGTCATAGGAATCTGTCCCGGTGACTATCCAGGGTACCTTGCTGATATTGAGCCATGGAAATATCCTGAATGATGATGCCTCAAAGGACTCTCTTATCTGTCCGACCCTGAACGAGATGTTCCTTGTTACGATATACGGAGTGCATTCAAGCGTCACGGTCAGGTTTACTGTGGCTCCCGAGGCTGCACTTTCGGATATCTTCACTGGCACACGGATACTGTTTATCTCCCCGTATTCAAGAACGCCCGATTTTACGCTGGGCTCAAGGATAGTTAGTATAGTGTCGGAAGTTGCTACATTGAAGTTGCCCGAGATATTGCTCGTACCATCATTTATGATATTGAATACCAGCTCGAAGGTTTCTCCCAGATCGGCAATATCATCGCCATTGCCTAATGCTGAGTCGTCCATTATAAAACTCTGAATATCAAGGGATGGCGCATGAGCTGAAATATCAATTTTGTAAATTTTCTCTTCAGCATCATCCTTCAGCTTCAGGTCAATGGTTACCAGTGTGTTATCGGGAATGCTGTCGGCAACAGTGAACGCAAGGTTCTTATCAAGCGTTATGGCTGAACTTCCTTCAAGCGTGCCGATCATCAATGAATCGGCGCTGATTGTCACCCATTCCGAAGCTGATGTGATCTTCGCATAAAGATTCTGTGCTTCGGTAAGTCCCAGGTTGCTGATAGTCAGATCAAGCCAGATCGTTTCTCCGTAATCGGCAATTCCGTTATTGTTCTCAGCAGTGTCATTCAGAACTGTTTTGGTGAGGTTTATATATTCATTATTGACTACGCCAAAATGTATTGTTTTTATCAGGGGAATCCTGTTCTGCCCTGTTATTACAACAAGGCATGAATCATTTGATAAGCCCGGCAGGGTAAGGGTGACGGTGCCTGAAGGGCTCACATGGGAAGCGTCCCACAGGGTATCAAAATGAGAAACGGCAACATACGAAAACGGATCGGTTGCAAGAGACCATGAGGTAATGTTATTTGGAAGAGTGTCAGGAAGAGTGATGTTGAAAGTGTCAGGTGTTCCGGTTATCGGAGTGATGCTGGGATCGCCAACAAGATTGTATATCTCCCAATACAATTTTTTCTTATTGGTTGTACTTGCGCTCACTGCCAGATTGCCGGCATGGATTATCTGTCCCATGGTCGTATACCACTCCGAAGGAGCTTCATCATGGGTATGGAATAGCCGGTCGTAGGCTCCGAGCCCTGTTGCCGCGTAGGTCGGATCGGCTGACGGGGTTCCCAGTCCGACTGCCCAGTAATAATCCTCGCTCCAGTAAGTGTCGGCTGATGCCCCGATAAAGCCTATTGCCCCCTTGCCGGCAGAAGTTACCCATTTACTGCCGAATGAACTGCTGAGCTCAAAGCTTGAGGTCTGGCATGCGTTGCTGATGACAAACGGGTACATGTTTTTATTCTTAAGCCGGGCTACTGTATCTGTATTGAACGACATGCTGAGCCATGCAGAGGTGCTGCCGTGACCTGTATAATTAAGAAATGAGATGCCGTCGTCAAGAATGCCCCTCAGGGAGTCTTTATGGTTAATAACGTGAGGATATGTAAAGTGATATTCCTTAATATTATTTTCAGAAGTAAGGTAGTTGTTTACAGCGTAATTTACCTGTCCGTTCATATATAGCGCGTTTCCTGCGTCATAGCCTGCGGTTGCAACTGCTTTTGAATGGAACTCGTTAGTATCAGCAAATTCAAATTTCTCGTACTGGATGATCTTACTGACAACATTCTTCAGTTCGGTAGTATCGGCCACAGGAAGCCTTCCGATGTACATTTCCGGAATATAATCACCGTTCCCGTCCATCTCTCCGTAATACATGTCGGTCACATTTCCTGATCCGTAATAAGGGATTTTTGAAACATTCCCGACAATCAGGAGGTAATCGGGCGGAGGATTATCTGCAGTTGAACTGAGGTATATGCTTTTAATCTTGTCTTTTAATTCAGTATAAGTATTACCTGCAAACGCCGCACCTTTATATAATATATCGAGGTTAAATCCCTTTTGTGTTTTCCATTCTATATATGGTTCAAGGTGCTTTTTGAAAACAGTATCGGTAAGGATTATCATTCTCACCGGCTTGTCGCTGTAGCCCGGTATTACCGTGCCGGGATCAAAGTTAATGACTCCCTTGCTTACAGTCTCAGTGAAGGTCAGCGACCCGGGGATCAGGGATTTGATGCCCGTTTCACCCATTGAAAAGGTTATCTCGATCTTCATTGAGGTTATGACCTCAATGGTGTTGGAGCCTGGATTATATGTCACCGGGTATATGTACAGGGCGGCAAGATTCATTTTCCTGGCTTTTCCTATCAACTCTATCCTTACGGTATCTGATTTTATGAAATCCCTCGATCCGTATAATGATTTATCGATCCTAAACTGCGGCTTTTGGATCTGGGGCTCTTTGGTTTGTCCTTCCTGGGCAGGGAAGAGCAACCCTTCAAATTTCTGCCTTTGCGGTTTGATGCGTGAAGTGATTACTTCAGAGATCTTTATGTTCCAGGATGAATTTTCAGGGACCGATATCATTCTGCTGAGAACGGGCAGTTCCGGCTTGCCTGGATCTGAAGCAGGAATATGTCCCGGCATCGACAATTTATAATAAGTACCGTTCTCTCCGGATATGCTTTCGAGTGAAAGTTCTGATGCAGAATAGTTTATGATGATGGAGTTAGCTGTTGCAGCGACACTATTATCCTGTAAATCACTTTTAAGGAGGTATTTGTGACTTTTTACCGGCTGTCCGTCTGCTGCTGAAAACAGAGCAAATAGCAGCACTGGTATTGTTGCCCATTCTTTTATCCCTAAATGCATCAGTGTTAATTAATTAACGCTGTCCCTAAATTCTACCTGCAAGTTATCAAAAATTAAATATATAACGAAAGTGCCAATAATAAATTTGATTAAAATAATAAGATTAGTATTTTTATAGTTGATTTCATCAGATGGATAACAAAAATGGCTATGAAAAGGTTCGTCCTGGTATGTTTTCTGGTTGCATTGTTTTTTGATTCAGCGGGGCAGGTTAACAAACATGGTGTGCCCTTCGTAAAAACATACACGACACAGATAACCGGAGGATCAGAAGAAAAATGGTGTTTCACAAAAGACATTTTCGGCAATCTGTATGTCGGCGATCAGGATCGTGGAGTAATTCAATATGATGGAACAAAATGGACAGGCATTGAGATACGGAATAACCCGAGGATACACTCACTGGCTGCTGACAACAACGGAATAGTCTATGTGGGAGGAGCCTATGAGTTCGGATATATACAGCCCAATGAAAAAGGGTCCCCGGAATACATAACTCTTACCGACCGGGTTGATTCAATTCCTGATATTCAGGATGTCAGATCAATTGCACAGATCGGTGATGATATTTATTTCCAGGGCACGCGGAACCTGTTTGTTTACAATTATGTTTCAGATTCACTTCATAAGATTGACCTTGCCCAATCCGGAGTATTTGCAACTCTCAGGCTGGTTAAGGTGAATGAGAAGCTGGTGCTTTCTGATAATAACCTCGGACTTCTTGAGGTGAAAGACGGAAAAATAGTTCCGCTAAGGGGAGGAGGATTTTTTGAAAAGAAACCATGTACGGTACTCCTGCCCTTTGATGATAGCAGGATCCTTGTCGGCACTTTTTTTAACGGCCTGTTCCTTTATGATTACAATACCGGGATAGTAAGAGATGATTTCGTCGATGGGAACCTGAACTCAAAATTTAAGACTATTGCTAATATTTACTCGGGAGCAAGGATCAGTGATGATCTCTTTGCTATTGGAACTACAAGCCAGGAAGGGGTTCTTGTATTCAACAGGTCGGGCAATCTTATTTACCAGCTTACCAAGGAGACCTGTGACCTTGTTGATGATGCAGTATTGGCCCTGTATTGTGATTATTCGAAGAATTCCGAGCTCTGGATCGCAACCACAGGCTACCTGAACAAGGCTTATTTCAACATCCCTGTTACAATGTTCAGCGAAAAACAGGGAATAGAGTATGCTGTAAATGATCTGGCAGAATTTCAGGGTAACATATACGTATCATCAGATGCAGGTGTCCTGAAATCTTATATCGACAGGAATAATACTATACGGTTCAGGAAAATCCCGGATATTGAGGGACAATATATACCTCTTGAATATGTAAGGACCAATCATGATGAGTTTCTGCTTACAGGCTCGCTCAGTGGTCTCAGGCAGATCCTCAGGGATGATGCAGTAATTGAGCTTGAAAAGAAAATGAGGGGCCTTAATGTCAGTCTGTATAGCATAAAAAAGATACTTCAGTCTGCGATTGACCGGGATATTGTATTCATCGGCCTTGCCACAGGAGGAATCCTGGTACTCAGGGATGAAGGAGGTCATTGGAGATACCTGAACAGGATCAAGGGATTTCCGGGTATTGTTTCAAGTATTGTTGAAAAGAAGGAGGGAGGCCTTTGGTTCCTTTCTGAAGATCCTTCAGCGCTCTTCAGCCTTTCAATCAACGGCAACGATACTTCCCTTGTCAGGTATGGAGCTGACAAGGGAGTTCCTGACATTAAAACAAATATGCTCCTCATGATCAATGAAGAGCTATACTTGACAACTGCTGAGGGACTCTTTAAATATGACCGTCAGAATGACAGATTCATTACCGATAACAGCCTGACGGCAGGATTTACTGAAGACAAGACAATCCGATATATATTTACTGACAGCGATGGCGATATCTGGTCCAACGTATTCGATATAAAGAATTTTGAACTGCTGTCGAGGCAATCCCCGGAGGGGGTCCTGAATTACAATGGTGTGCTGAATCTTCTGCCAAATGTGGCTTTGCTTGATATGCTGGAATCTGATCGAAGAGTATACCTGACGAAGTCAAAGGTCCTTTCAGTCCTGGATAAATCCGGAATGCTCACTGATACAACTAAAGTCAATACCCGTTTTACCTCGATAGTGGTCGGAAACGATTCCATAGTTATGAAGGGCTTTTTCCACTCGCATAAGCAGGGCACCAGGAGATTACCTCAGATACATTATCCCGAGGTTTCCGTCCCCGAGTACAGCTACGACATGAATGAGATAACCTTTGAGTGGACGACACCCTATTTCATCGAGGAGCTTCAGACTGAATACAGCTGCAAACTTGAGGGGTATGATGAAAAATGGTCGGAGTGGCAGGGAATATCATTTGGCTTTACCCAGGAAGCGATATATTCCAAAAAGGAATATACAAATCTGCCCTACGGCCACTACACATTTTACGTAAAAAGCAGAACCCTGACAGGGCTTGAAGGAAACGAGCTTAAATATGAATTTGTAATATTAAAGCCCTGGTATGCAACAACAGTGGCCTTTATATGCTATGTACTTGCCGCAACACTCCTGATCTGGGGAATAATTGCTGCATATACAAGAAGGCTCAAAAATGAAAATATCAGGCTCGAAGGCATTGTGCGTGAACGCACTGCAGTTGTGGTTAAACAGAAAGAAGAACTTGAATCGAGTATCCACTATGCCAAGAGGATCCAGATGGCATTGCTGCCGGCCCAGTCGATACTTAACGAAAACATAAAGGATAACTTCATACTTTTCAGGCCAAGAGACATCGTCAGCGGCGACTTCTACTGGATGACAAAGAAAGGGAACAGGCTCTATGTTGTGGCTGCCGACTGCACAGGACATGGCGTTCCGGGAGCATTCATGAGCCTGCTTGGAATGTCGTTCATAGATGAGATAATTGATAAGGAAGCTGCCCCGAGAGCAGATTTTATACTCAACGAGCTAAGACTTCAGATCACTGAATCACTGAAACAGTCAGGAGGCGACGATGAAGCGAAAGACGGAATGGATATGGGACTTCTTGTCGTTGATTATGCAGCTAACCGGATGGAATTCTCAGGAGCTTACAATCCATGCTTCAAGGTAAGGAAACTAACGGAGGAAGAAGCCGTGAAATATACCGAGAACTCCGATGAGATGCCTGACGGCTCAATGTCGAACGGAAAATATCTACTCGAAACAATATATGCATCCAAGATGCCAATCGGGATCTCCTCAAGAATGAATGAACAGTTTGTATTCTATGAATGGGATCTTGAGAAGGGAGTTTCATACTACATGTCTTCCGATGGGTATATTGATCAATTCGGTGGTGCTCATGGCAGAAAATTCATGAAGAAGAATTTCAAGAGACTAATACTTGAAATCCAGGATAATCCGATGGATAAGCAGCGGGATCTTCTCGAGAAGAACCTGATTGACTGGATGGGACCGTCACCGCAAATAGATGATATCCTGGTTCTCGGAATAAAGCTCTGATGGCAAATCAGGCTGCTGAAAACTAATTGTTTGTAAATGAGCAACATTATGACACGGACAAAAAGATCCTTATTATTCCTAATCTTAATTCTTGTAACTATGGCTGCAAATGCATTTCCCCAGGAAAAACCTGCTGTAGATAAGATCAGTTCACCTGCAGGTGAAGTAGAGCTATGCTTCATCGGTCATGGATCGCTTATGTTCAGAACAGGAGATTTTATCATCCATATTGATCCGGTGAAAAGCTCAGGAAACTATGAAGGTCTTCCGCAGGCCGATCTCATACTTGTTACACATGAGCATTATGATCATCTTGATAAAAACCTAATCAGCAAGCTTCGCAAGGATGCCACCATAATGCTTTCAAACGAAGCCTCTGCGAAGGAGGTAAGCTGGGCACAGCCGATGAAAGCAGGTGATAAAAAAGTTCTGGGCAGCATAACCGTTGAAGCCGTGCCTGCATACAATATAGTAAATATGAGAGCTCCCGGCCAGCCCTTTCACCCTAAGGGTGGGGGGATTGGATTTATCATTTCAATCGGAGATAAAAGGATTTATGTCGCAGGCGACACCGAGAACACACCCGAGATGAAGGCTCTTAAGGATATAGATGTTGCTTTCCTGCCGATGAACCTGCCTTATACAATGACACCCGAAATGGTGGCAGATGCGGCCAGGGCCTTTAAACCAAAAATCCTTTATCCCTACCACTTTGGCGAAACAGACACCGACAAAATAGTGAAGCTTTTAAGCGGTTCAGGCATAGAGGTTAGAATAAGAAAACTTAATTAATATGCTGAAAAGGGTGCTGCTGACAGGAATCTTATCAGTACTTCTCTCTGGTATTTCATCCTCGCAGGAGATTAAATGGCCGGCAGTAAACAGTTTTAAGCTGATCACGAAGTACCCGGTCTACACACCTGATAACCTGTGGGATTTCATCAACGGCGCAGCTGACGGCTACAATGCCCTGGGTTTTAAGGAGCTTCATGTTGCCGAATATAAAAAGGGCAAAGATGTCATCAAGCTTGAGATCTACAGGCATAGCGACCACACAACGGCATTCGGGATATATGCATCGGAGCGATCCTCCTCATTCCGTTTCATGAACCTGGGCGCCCAGGGTTACAAAACCGGAGGCGCTGTCAATTTCTTTACCGGCAACCATTACGTAAAGATCAGGACACACTCTGAAAAGGCGAAGACGCTCCAGGCAGCAGAGTCACTGGCTATAAGAGTTGCAGGAATGCTTGGCGGCGACACTGAAATGCCGGCGCTCCTGACCGAGTTCCCAGATGATGGAAGAAAAATCAATGAGGAGACATACATTAACGAGAACGTCCTGGGGCACCAGTTTCTTAATAAGGCATTCAAGGCATCATACGACTCTGATAGCGACAGCTTTGATATCTACCTTATGAAACCAGGCACAGCGCAGGAAGCATTCACTGCGGCAGAAAAGTACCTCTCAGCTTCCGGTATTGAGCCTGACAGGAAAGAGGAGGGAAAGTATGTTTTCACTGACGGGTATAACGGAACGATTTTCCTTTCATGGAAAGATAATATGATTGTCATTATTTCAGGATTGGCAAAAGATCAGACGGATATAGCAGATCAATATACTTCTACGATTCTTGACTAAGATATATGAGTACAAAATTGTAATATTTAAGGTCTTGCCTGGCTTAAAGAATAGTCCCTTTCCTTTTATAGAAAACCCCCTTTCTTATTTCCCCATCACTTTATACACAAGCATTTTAATTAATATATAGTATTGATTAACAGGAGATTCCTCACTTCGTTCGGAATGACAAAATGCAGGGGAAACACTGGGGAAGAGGCGGCCCGTTTTGCACCAAATACAATCAAGGAGAAAAATAATTACAAAACGCGCCGCCTCTTCCCCAAAATACCCTAAAGAAACCTGTCATTCCGAACGAAGTGAGGAATCTTATTCGATTGTCCACTAATGAAATATATGATGTTGTCATTAGTAATTAAACCGACGAAGGAGGCTTAATGAGGAATCTCCTACCTATAAGCAGAGTTTTAATAAGGATGTGTATGAAGTATAGTCTTATTTCCCCCAAGTGGGAAAAGATTAAAAACGCCTCCCCCTGGGGGGGAGGTTGGGTAGGGGGTATTTTGAATTATTATAAGGTAGAAAAAAGAGTCAACCCAAGTTCTACTTTTCCTTATCGAGATAATCAGAAATGACCTGTTTCAGCTCATCATATGAGTTTACCACATGTATGTCGCTGTTATCATCAATGATATTTTGCGGCGGACGGTAAAGCAGTCCCACATCAGCCTTGCGGAGCATTTTGATGTCATTGTAGGAATCGCCTATTCCGATAACTTTATAATTAAGGTTCTGCATTGCTTCTGCAATCTTCATCTTGCCGTCGTGAAGGCGAAGATGGTAATCCACTATATTCCCCAGGTGGTCAACCGAAAGGTTATTGCAGAACAGAGTGGGGCGGCCAAGTTTCTCCATCAGGGGATCAGCGAATTCGGTGAAAGTGTCAGACACAATTATCAGCGGAGTTCTTTTTCTCAGCCAGGAAATAAGCTCGGTTGCCCCAGGCAGAGGCTTGATGCCTGAAATGACATGCTGGATCACGTGAAGCGTAAGACCGTGCTGGCGAAGGATCTCAAGCCTGCGCTTCATCAGCACATCATAATCATTTATGTCGCGTGTTGTCAGCCGGAGCTCATTAATCCCAGTATACTTTGCAACACTGATCCATATTTCCGGAACAAAGACCCCCTCGAGGTCGGCACATACAAGGTACATATTGTAGAAATTGGTAATTAGTAACTAGTAGTAATTCGTAGTAATTCGTAGTAATTCGTAGTAATTCGTAGTAATTAGGTTATGGGTTATTGGTGTGTTGGATAAAGGTTTTGAATTTTTCATAATCGTTTTCCAGCTCCGTGTATTCTTCCTGTTTGCTGTCAAGGTCTTTCAGCGATGCAGGACGGGGCAGCTCAAAGTCAAGGATACTGTTGATTTCATTACTGAATTTAGCAGGGTGTGCGGTTTCAAGTGAAACATACAACTGGTCCTGATTATGTTCTGAATTTCTTTCATAATCCTCGATACCCTTCCATGCCACAGCGCCGTGCGGTTCAAGAATAACACTTTTAATGTTATAGCATTCGGAAATAGCAGATCTCGTCTCTTCATCTGAGACAGAGACCCCATACAGATCATTTCTCATCCGTGCAATATCGGGATTTTTCAGAACAACACCTGATTCGTTCATCATCCCGCCATAAAAGGAAACAATTCTCGCAAGGTTGCTCGGGTGCCCCACATTCATGGCGCTTGAGATGCAATTGACAGAGGGCACCACGGGTTTGTAAACTCCTGATCGCAGAAATTCCGGAACTTCGTTGTTTGAGTTTGTGGATATTATGAACTTCTTTACAGGCAGTCCCATTTCGCGTGCTATTATGCCACCCATGAGGTTGCCGAAATTGCCTGATGGCACGCTGAAGATAACTTCATCATCGCAGCCTTCCGCAATTGCTGCCCACGCATAAAAATAATAGACAGCCTGCGGAAGGAGGCGTCCGATGTTTATGGAGTTTGCAGATGACAGGTGAATGCCTGACAGGTCAGGGTCCAGGAAGGCTCTCTTGACAAGCCGCTGGCAGTCATCAAATTTCCCGTCAAGTGCTATGACGCTTACATTGCCGTGAAGCGTTGTCATTTGTTTTCGCTGTATTCCGGAGACTTCACCTGCAGGAAATAGTATTATTACATCAGTGTTACTGAGTCCGTGGAATGCGCTTGCCACAGCGCTGCCTGTATCGCCTGAAGTCGCTGTAAGGATCGTGTAATGAAGGTTATCTTCTGCAAGAAAATGATTCATGAGCCTGGCCATCATCCTGGCGGCAAAATCCTTGAACGAAGCCGTCGGCCCCCGGTCAAGCCTCATCAGATATTTCCTGTTGTCCACCCGTTCAACCGGTACGTCAAAATCATAGACATCGCGGCATATTTGCAGCAGATCATTTTCAGGAATTTCATCATTCAACAAAATTTTCAGTACCCTGAATGCCAGTTCATTATATGGGATGCCATGAAGTGAGCTGATATAATCTTCATCGAGCTTTGGGATCGATACAGGCATGTACAATCCTCCGTCAGGAGCAAGCCCTTTCAGCAGAGCCTCCCGAAAACTCACCAGAGGAGCCTGAAGGTTAGTTGAGTAGTATTTTATAATGTTATGTTTCAATACTCTATTAAGTAATTTTAATTTAAACTTCCTTGTTCCTTACTCCTTGTCAGGTAGTTACGCCGGTAACCTGCAGCTACCAGCGCCCGACAGCTAATATTTCTTCACAATTTTGGTAACAAAATGATTCTTTTTAAACTGCTTAAATCCATTAGTTTTCTATTCATATAACCCCCTTCCCATCCTTCCCCCAAGGGGGAAGGCGTTCTTAATCCTTACCCCCTTGGGGGAAATAAGAAAGGGGGTTGTTTCATTAAAAAGCTGTAACTTTTATTCTGAAGTATTACATAGATATCAGTCCAGTAACCAGCAACTCATACATTTACAACCCTCATTAAATCTGAGAATACCCCGGCTGCAGTTACATCAGCGCCGGCTCCGTAGCCTTTGATCACCATCGGTAGTTCATGGTATCTTTCGGTTGTGATCATTACTATGTTGTTACTGCCCTCAAGGTTGTAAGAGGGATGTTCTTTATCAACGCGAACAAGGCTGACTTTTGCCTTGCCCTGGTCCATCACAGCAAGGAACCTCCATTTTTTTCCCTCCCTGATAAGCTCCTCTCTTTGCCGTTCAAACTCAGCATCAAATTTTTCAACCTTCGCGTAAAAATCGTTGAGGTCGCCTTCAAAGCATTCTTCGGGCAGAAAACCTTTCACCTCAACATCTTCTTTTTCAATACTATATCCTGCTTCCCTGGCAAGGATAAGTGTCTTTCTGACCACATCCGTGCCATTGAGGTCGATCCTGGGGTCAGGTTCGGAATACCCTTTCTCCTTTGCCCTGCGGATAGCCTGGCTTAACGGTACATCCTTGCTTATTTCGTTGAATATGAAGTTCATGGTGCCTGAAAGCACGGCTTCGATCTTATAAACGGTATCTCCGCTCAGCACGAGGTCGCTTATGGTTTTAATTATGGGAAGCCCGGCGCCAACAGTTGTTTCATACATGAACCTTACATTACGGTCACCTGATATTTCCTTGAGCTGCCTGTAATAGCTGTATTCCGATGAGCATGCAATTTTATTGGCAGTGATCACGGATATGTACGACGACAGGATACTTGCATAAGTTGCAGCTATCTTTGCATCAGCGGTGCAATCGATAAAGACGGAGTTTCTGAGGTTCATCTTTATCATCTTAAGTATGAATAAAGATATATCTGCTTTTTGTTCAGAGGTTTTCAGGATATCCCTGCATGATTCAAGGTGTATAGCCTTTGAATCGATATGCATTTTCCGTGAATTGGTTAAACCCAGAAGGTTGATCTTCAGATTGTGGTGCTTCAGGAGCGGTTCATGCTGATTCTGGAGCTGCTTCAGGAGGCTTGACCCGACCACTCCCGTGCCGGCAATAAAGAGGTTCACTTCCCTGAGCGTTGACAGAAAGAATCCGTCATGAATGACGTTAAGCGCTTTTTTAAGGCTTCCGTTTTTTATGACAACTGATATATTGAGCTCCGATGAGCCCTGGGCGGTTGCCACTACATTGATGCCGTTTCTCCCGAGCGCCCTGAAGAGGGTTGCTGAGATGCCCGGCGTGTTCTTCATCCTTTCGCCAACTATCGCAATGATCGAGAGCTCCTTCTCAACAGCTATCCTGAGCTCCCCGCTCTTCTCTATTTCGCTTTTGAATTCCTCTGTTATGGCTTCGCAGGCAGCTCCTGACGAGTCAGGCTTTACAGCGAAGGTTATTGAGAATTCCGAGGAAGCCTGTGTTATCAGAATGATGTTTATATCACTTTTTGCCAGTGCGCCGAATAGCCTCGCTGAAGTGCCTGTAATGCCAACCATTGCGGGACCCTGGAGAGTAATAAGGTCAATATGGTCGATCGATGAGATCCCTTTTATGGGACTGCGTCCCTGTTCCGAAGAGACCTCGCTTATGAGGGTTCCTTTTGATTCCGGGTTGAGTGTGTTCCTGACGGAAACCGGGATCTTCTCCTTATATACGGGCCGGAGTGTCGGAGTATAAATTACCTTCGCGCCGAAATGGGAGAGCTCCATTGCTTCAGCATATGTAAGATTTCCGATGGTATATGCTTTTTCAACCTTCCTGGGATCTGCAGTCATGAAACCGTTGACATCCGTCCATATTTCAAGCGACTCTGCCCCGAGAGCGGCAGCGATAATTGCAGCAGTGTAATCAGAGCCTCCTCTTCCAAGAGAGGTTATTTCACCTTTTGAATCCGATGCGATGAAACCCGGTACAATTACATGCTTTGACGGGTTACCAATAATATCCCTGACAAGCCTGTTGGTAACGGAAAAGTCGACCAGCGGACTGCTCGCCTTGTGGTTTGTCCTGATAAAATCACGTGAATCGGCCAGAATGGTTCCTTCTATGTATTCGCTGATTATTATTGAAGAGAGCCTTTCACCTGCAGTTATAATGTGATCGCAGGAATGGCGAGTCAGTTCACGGAGGATGCTGATCCCCTTCAGTAGTTCATCAAGTTCTCCGGATATCTGTTCTATTCTTTCAAGTACATGCTTCTGTCTCTCTGTTCCGTGAATCAGTTCGGAAGCAAAAGTACGGTGCTTTCCGGCAAGCTGCCTGAAGAGAGTAATGTATTCACCGTTGCCTGCTGATGCCAGTTCTGCTATTTTGTAAAGGTGATCGGTGACACCCTCGAATGCCGAAACGACAATGACAGCAGGTGCAGGCTGTGATTCTATTATCTTCTTTACTTCCCTGATGCGGGCAGGAGTGCCTACAGAAGAACCCCCGAATTTTAAAACTTTCATGACCGGTAAAAAAAAATTGCATCCTAAGCTCAGGATGCATATAAACTATAAAGATAGCATTAATTTAATGTTTGGCAAAACTCAATTATTGAGAATAGTAGAAAATAGCATAATAGATTAATAATTTATAGATAAATAGGCATTAAAGTTAATAAAATTAACAAAATAAGCCCCCTCCTTACGAAGTAGGGAGGGGGTTGGGGGTGGGTACATGTTCTTCAGCTCGAAGCAGCTTTCTCCAGTCTTTTCAATATAATAAAAATGAATGTTGCTGACATGAGGCAGCATACAATAAATACCAGCCACAGGGTGCTCAGGTTGACCTTATCCCAGAGCAGAGTTCCGACGAACAGCAGTTTATTGCCAACAGCTGTTGCCAGAAGCCAGCCTCCTTGCATGAGTCCCTGGAACCTTGATGGAGCCACTTTGGAAACAAATGAGAGTCCCATCGGGCTCAGGAAAAGTTCAGCTATTGTGAGTATGAGGTAGCTGCTAATGAGCCAGTATGGAGAAACCCTGTCGCTCTCTGCTGCCGGTAATCCGTTCAGCGATTCAGGTGATGGCGCACCGATTGACGCAATAAGAACCACTATAAATCCCAGGGCTGCAATGACCATTCCGATACCGATTTTCTTTGGAGTAGAGGGTTCAATTCCCTTTTTATTCATCCATGCAAAGGCAGCCATTACAGGGAAAGTGAGCGCTACGATGAAAAGAGGGTTGAAAGACTGGAATACCTCAGGTTCGATAGCGTTCATACTGTCTGAGCCTGTATACCGGAAATAAGCAAACACCAGTGCTGCCACAAATAGTGCGCCTCCGGTTAATTTATATTTTCCTTCCAGGTTTTTATAAAGCAGCATCACAAGGCCTGCTATGGAAGCTATAACTGCAAGTATAGAAGGCAGGGTAAAAAACAGGTTTGTGAACGGGGCTACCTGCTTTACAGTGTAGTCCCTGGCGAAAAGTGTAAGAGTAAGCCCGTTCTGGTGGAACGACATCCAGAAGAAGATCACCACAATAAACACAAGTACAAGGGCAGTGATCCTTGCTCTCTCTTCCTTGCGGGAGGATAGTATTATCCAGGTTACAAATCCTGCAAACAGCCCGAATGCAAACCCGGCTGTCCAGCCCACTTCTTTAATAAAGTGAAGTCCAAATGCTGTAATTCCAATAGCCACGATAGCGGCAATGAGAGGAATCGGTCTGAAATCAATCTTTTCAGTGGCAACAGCAGAAGCCTTTACTTCCTTGTTCGGCAGGAACTTATTGAAGAAGATATAAACCAGTAGCGATAATACCATTGCTCCGGCTGCTATTCCGA
The DNA here is from genome assembly GCA_041303415.1 of Bacteroidales bacterium. Taxonomy (GTDB): domain Bacteria; phylum Bacteroidota; class Bacteroidia; order Bacteroidales; family VadinHA17; genus LD21. The sequence continues at coordinate 11,638 of JBFYPG010000046.1, read as the reverse complement.
ATGCATAGTTATAGCCTTTTGAAAAGACCTCAAGGTACTGATTGGCGAATGCTGACAGGTCCGTAACAGGTCCGCTCAGGCTGACTTTATCAGCGAGCTGCTGAAAGACCGTGGTATCAGTCAGAGTAGAGTTGTTATATTGATGGCAGAGGGAGGGAAGGCTGCCGTCATGAAGGAAACCATTGGTTTTGAGCCACCAGTTCCTCATTCCGTTAGCAGCAAAAGGTGCAAAAAATGCTCCCACATTTATCCCCATGTAGAAGATCATGAATGCCGTGTCCCTCATTTTTGAGTACTTCGGATCGTCGTACATCTGACCGACTACTGCCTGAAGATTCCCCTTGAAAAGGCCATTGCCAAGCGCGATCGTCATTAAGCCTATAACCGTGAATGTCAGCGTCATCCCGGGAACTGCCATGATAATGTACCCGGCGAACATTATTATGATGCCCGCAAGGATTACAAGTTTATATTTCTTCGTTGAATCGGCCAGTATTCCTCCAAGAAGGGCAAGTGCATAGATGCTGAAATAAAACCAGCTGTAAATGCCTCCTGCCTTTTCAGCCGAGAGTCCGAATTTGGCCTGGAGAAACAGCACCAGTATGGCCATCATTGTGTAGAAGCCGAACCTCTCACCCATGTTTGAGAAAAAGGCTACGAGCAGTCCTTTGGGATGATTCTTTAACATATTATTCTTTTATTAGTTGGTTATTCTTTAATTGCTTTGTGTCATCTATCTCATTATCAGAAATGTAGGCCGCCGGAATTATTCAATATCTGACCGGCAACAAATATATTAATCTTTTTTTATTAATGGCTGAAGAGATTAAATTTGTACTTAAATGATAACATCTCAATGAAAATATTCCGATGCGACCAGGTAAAAGAGATTGATGAGTTCACAATCAGGAACGAGCCTGTTGCTTCGATCGACCTTATGGAGAGGGCGGCAGCAAACCTTATTGACTGGTATACTGATAAGTTTGACAGGTCAGGGCGGATAAAAATATTTGCCGGCCCGGGCAACAACGGCGGTGACGGACTCGCTCTCGCCAGGATGCTCGCGCATGAGAGGTATGAAGCGGAGGTTTTTTATACAGCATTCACGGAAAACATATCTGAAGAGTGGAAGATAAACCGCAGGAGGCTCGAAAAGGAGACCAGTGTGCCTTTCACTGAAATAAGAAACATTGATGAGTTTCCGCTGATACGTGAAGATGATGTGATCATTGATGCCATATTTGGCTCAGGCATCTCGCGTCCTGCCGAAGGACTGGCTGCCGACGTGATAACAAGGATCAACAATTCTCCGGCAACCGTGGTGTCAGTTGATATTCCCTCGGGCATGTTCGGAGAGGTTAATGATCATCTCAACAGCATAAATACTGTAATGGCTGATTATACCCTGAGCCTGCAGTTTCCGAAACTTGCCTTCATGTTCCCTGAATGTGAAAAATATGCTGGCGAATGGTTCGTTCTGCACATCGGTCTGGATTTCAGCAATATGAAATCTCCATATAATTTACTTGAGAAGGATATGGTAGCTCCGCTCCTGAAACAGCGGAACAAATTCGATCACAAGGGGAAATTCGGACATGGATTGCTTGCCGGAGGATCTTATGGCAGGATGGGAGCAATGGTGCTGGGAGCCAGGGCAGCTCTGTGCACCGGCGCCGGACTGATAACATGTCATATTCCTTCATCGGGTAACAATATTATCCAGACAGCAGTACCGGAAGCAATGGCAATCAGTGATACCTCGGAACATTGCATTTCAGGATTAGGGGATATGGAAAAGTATGATGCGGTGGGAATTGGTCCGGGAATGGGAACAGAGGCCCGGGCACAGGAAGCCCTTCACCGGTTTGTGCAGGAGTGCAGAAAGCCTCTGGTCATCGATGCTGATGCCCTTAATATACTGTCAATGAATAAGGAGTGGATCGGACTTTTACCTGCCGGAACAATACTGACTCCTCACCCAAAAGAATTCGGGAGACTGGCAGGAGAAACCGTAAGAAGCTATGACAGGCTGAAATTGCAGATGGAGTTTGCGAAAAACCACAGGTGTATTGTGGTGCTGAAGGGAGCTCATACCTCTATTGCCTCGCCTGACGGCACTGTGTGGTTCAACAGCACCGGCAATCCCGGGATGGCCACCGCGGGAAGCGGAGATGTCCTGACAGGAATGATCCTGTCGCTTCTCTCCCAGGGATACGGTCCGCTTGAAGCTGCAATAACCGGGGTGTATCTTCACGGGCTGGCCGGTGATATTGCCGCGGAAAAAACCGGCTATGAATCGCTGACAGCTTCAGATATCATCTCCGCGACAGGCAGTGCATTTCGCAGATTAAGAGATATTTAGAAACGTTAAAAGAAAAACAGATGAAAACGATCTTCAGACTATTAATAATCTTCATAATAATTCTGATAACATCCTCCTGCATGACAAACAGGAAGGTTGTATCGCCCGGGCATGTCATTGCACCGCTGTCAGATACAGTGACTTTCAGGGAGGGAACCCTGATCTACAGCCTGCCGATGACAGTTTTTACAATATCGGTCGAAATGGAGAGGACAATTGAATTTCCCGGGCCTTACGCAAAATATGCCGGAGAACTGCTTGGCCTTGCTGATGTAATTATGAATGAAGATGAGCACTGGACTATCACGGGTGTTACGGTAAATTCACATGAAGAGGCAGATCCGTCAGAATTCTATGTGATCGAAACAAATACATTGTTCACTGCCAGTGCCCTGATACTCAAAAGGGAAGGACTGATCCTTGATGTCAGCTCCCGGATGAATCCCGAAGCTGCAGAAGCAATCAGGGACAAGGAGATCAACATCGATCAGTTCAGGTCATTTGATCTGGGCTCGGATGAATATTACAATATTGATACTGACACAGCTTACAGGCGTGTAAAGGTTGACGATCAGTTCATAAGGCTGCCGTATCTTGTGGAAACAAAGAAGAAGCTTACTGAGAGCCAGCTTGCCGAGAGGGCAGCAAGAAGACTTATGGACCTCAGGGACGGGAAGCTTCTTATACTTACCGGTGAGGCAAACGTTTTTCCTCAGAGCGACGCTGCGATAAATGAAATGAACAGGATGGAAAAGGAATATACGGAACTCTTTACAGGCAAGACGATCACTGAACATAAGCGCTTCACTTTCCAGATCACCCCGGGAAGGGAGATGGCAGGGAAACCGGTTGCTCTTTTCAAATTCTCAGAGGTTACCGGACCTGAGGAGGCTTCATCAGAGGCAGGAACTGCTGTAAATGTTATTCTGAACCCGGAACAGAAAACGAAAGAAGTTTCGGTGATCACAAGACATGAGTCTGATCCTCTTGCTCCGAAGATTGACAAGATATATTACCGTATGCCCGACGTGGTGAGAATGACAATAATGATGGGAGATGAAACACTGTACACTTCAAGAAAACTGGTCTACCAGTTTGGTGAAATCCTTCAGCTGCCGGCGAACTATATTATTGGAAAATAAAAGAAAGTTCCTTGTTCCTCGTTCCTTGTTCCTTGTTCCTTGTTACTTGTTACTTGTTACTTGGTTACGGGTCTTTAAATTCAGTGGAAAATTCAGCAACCAGCACCCAGTAACCAGCAACCAGCAACCAGCAACCAGCAACCAGTTCCTATTTTACTTTTCCTACAAACGTTTTCTGGAAATCGTCGAATTTTATTGTCTTGTAGGCTTTATCTGCAAAGAAGCTCAGCAATACTTCCATCTCTTTCGGAGCCCTGTATCCGGGTACAGGTGATATTCCGTATTTTTCACCCTCCTTCGTAAAAAAGACAACGGTAGGATAGGAGAGCTGTCCCTGAAGCAGCTCGATGGCAAGCTGGTGGGCTCTTCCTGCGCTACCGTCATTGATGAAGGTGTGCCCCAGGAAAGTAATTGACTCTTTTCCTTCGGCATTGAATTTGACAGGGTAAAATTTCGAATTAAGTATATCTGCGATCACATTGTTTGAGAAAGTATCCTGGTCCATCTTCTTGCACCAGCCGCACCAGTCAGTATATGCATCAATGAACAGCGGCCTGGGCGAAGAGTTCATCAGCTTCTCAGCCTCCTGCAGGGTGTACCATCTGACTCCTTCAACTGGCTGGAGAGGAGGCTTTTGCGAAAAAACGCTATATGATATAAGAGCAACAATCAAAACAAGTATTTCTCTTTTCATTATCTCTGTTTTCAAAATTATTACGCAAAGTAAATCAATTATCCCATACAACAATCAGTCCGGAGATTAGTTCATTTTAAATGATCATAACCCGCTGTGGCATACGATTTATTTATTTACATTTACCGGTCAAAATAAAAAAACTATAATGGAAACAATAAGACAAACCCTGAGAGACTCCAAGACAGCCCGCTGGACCGCATTAGCATTGATATCATTTACGATGCTTTGTGGTTATTGGCTCACCGATGTTATGGCTCCTTTGAAGCCTTTGCTTGAAAAAGAGCTTTTATGGGACAGTGCGGAGTTCGGGTTTTTTACAAGTGCTTATGGCTGGTTTAATGTGTTCCTCGGTATGCTTATCATAGGAGGCATCATTCTCGATAAGATGGGAGTAAGGTTTACCGGGAAAATGGCTACAATGATTATGTTAGCTGGAACAGCTCTCAAGTATTGGGCAATTTCAACGCATCTGCTTGATGGAAAAGAAATTCTTGGTATGAATTCACAGGTTGTACTTGCCGGGCTTGGTTATGCTACATTCGGTGTTGGTGTGGAGATCGCTGGTATAACTGTATCAAAGATTATTGTCAAATGGTTTAAGGGCAAGGAACTTGCCCTGGCTATGGGATTGGAAATGTCAACGGCACGTATCGGAACAACACTGGCACTCTGGACATCTATACCTCTGGCCACTGCACTTAACGGTGTTTCCAAACCGGTTCTGCTCTGTCTGATAATGCTCTGCATTGGACTGATTAGCTTCTTCGTTTATACCGTGATGGATAAAAAACTTGAGAAATCAATTGCTGATGAGGGATTATTTGTTGAAGAAGAATCCTTTAAAGTGCGCGACATTATGGTTATTCTCAGAAGCAAAGGATGGTGGCTTATTGCAATTCTTTGCCTTCTATTTTATTCCGGAGTATTTCCTTTCATAAAGTATGCCACTGACCTGATGATAAACAAGTTTCATATCACTGATAAGTTTGCCGGCATTATTCCCGGGATGCTTACCATCGGGGCTATAGCGATGACTCCGTTCTTTGGAAATCTCTATGATCGTAAGGGCAAGGGTGCTACAATCATGATAATCGGCGCATTCCTTCTCGTATTCGTTCATGCTATGTTTTCAATTCCTCTGTTTTCACAGAGCTGGATTGCAGTTTTTCTTATCATTGTCCTCGGAGTAGCTTTTTCCCTGGTCCCCTCAGCTATGTGGCCATCTGTTCCGAAGATCATCCCTGAAAAACAGCTGGGCACGGCTTATGGATTAATATTCATGGTTCAAAATATTGGTTTATCTCTGGTTCCATTGCTTATAGGCTGGGTGCTCGATAAATTCTGCATCAACGGTACAAGGATACTTGACGGAGCAGAGGTTTCAACTTATAATTATACTCTTCCAATGATAATTTTTGCATGCTTTGGAGTATTGGCAATTCTTTTTGCCTTTCTTCTGAAAGCAGAAGACAAGAAGAAAGGTTACGGCCTCGAGCTGCCCAACATTAAAAAGTAAAATTTATGTCAGCAAACGAATTTGAGAAAGCAAAGGTCTTCAGTTTCAATGATTCAGTGGAATATGCCAGCGGAGGCATACTGAGCAAGACCGTTCTCAAAAAGGAGACAGGGAATATTTCTCTCTTTTCATTCGCAAAGGGTGAAGCATTAAGCGAGCACACCGCTCCCTTCGATGCAATGATCCAGGTAGTCGATGGTAAGGGTGAAATAATAATAGGAGGGAAGTCCTTTATCCTTGAAGCCAGTCAGAGCATCATCATGCCGGCTGATATACCTCATGCTGTAAAAGCAGTCGATAAGTTCAAGATGGTGCTGACCATGATAAGAAGTAAATAAATTAATGTTCCTCGTTCCTGGTTCCTTGTTGCTGGTTAAATCCACTTTTCAAGAACTGGTAACCAGCAACAAGTAACCAGTAACCAGTAACCAGCAACCAGATTAAGCCAGTTTTATCAGAATAGACTTGATGGTATCGGTTACATCCTCCTCTTCATCAACGGTCCTTTCAAGTATCTCAAGAATCTTGTTATTCTTCAGCAATTCTGCCGGATCTTTCTCTTTATCAAACAGCTCGGCAACAGCTATATAATAATAATCGTCCACTTTGTGTTCAATGGCGGTGACGTTCACGCATGCTTTGGTAATCTCCTCTTTATTAGCTGCTGCATCAACCAGGCAATGGATGCCTGTCTGAATCTCTTTGGCGGCCTCCAGGATCATTTCAGCCATCTGCTTATAAACGGGCATCAGATTCTTTGGCTTATACAGGCATATTCTGCGGCTTACACCATTTATAGAATCAACAACATCATCGATATGAGCAGTCAGTTCATGGATATCTTCCCTGTCGAAAGGAGTAATGAATGACTTATTGAGCAGTTTATAGGCTTTATCTGTGATTTCGTCACCGATGTGCTCAACATCCTTGATTTCCTTATAGATCCTTTCGTGTTCTTCATGCACTGATGTTGCCATGAGCTGATTAAGCAATTCAGCAGCTTTGACCAGGTTTTTTGCATCCTGCTCAAACAGCGGATGAAACGAATGGTCCTTGGGGACAAAAAATTTCAGGAATTTATCAATATTCATAATAATGGAATTTACTTGTTTTAAAAGTTAATTTATCCAGTTAAAGAACAGATACATAAGCGCACCAATAATGCCTGATACCGGAATAGTAAGTATCCATGCCCAGAAGATCTTTGTTGTGACGCCCCATTTCACGGCAGATAATCCTCTCCTGGAGCCGACACCTATTATGGAACCTGTAATGGTATGTGTGGTACTGACAGGTATCCCGAAATGGGTTGCACCAAAGAGGGTTATAGCACCGGCTGTCTCAGCACAGAATCCTTCAAACGGCTTAAGCTTGGTGATCTTCTGTCCCATGGTTTTTACGATCCTCCATCCGCCAAATAAAGTACCAAGTGCAATTGCAGCCTGACATGAAAGTACTATCCACATGTCGATTTTATCATCCTTGGTAGTTAACCCGGATATAATGAGTGCCACCCATATTATCCCCATCGATTTCTGTGCATCGTTGCCGCCGTGTCCGAGGCTGAAGGCAGCGGCTGAGACCAGCTGGAGCCTTCTGAAATGTCTGTCAACGCCGGAAGGTGTACGTTTCCTGACAAGGTACTGCACCAGTATTGAAATAACGAATCCGATCACCATACCAAGAAGCGGAGCAATAACAATAAATGCCACAATCTTGATCACCCCTCCGGCAATAACTGACCCTGGGCCGGAACTTGTAAGTGCAGCACCAACAAGCCCGCCGACGAGTGTGTGCGACGAACTTGAGGGTAATCCCCACCACCAGGTAACAAGGTTCCATGCGATAGCTGCTATGAGCGCAGCTCCGATTACATTAAGGTTGAGTACATCAGGTTCTACAACCCCTTTGCCCATTGTGGTGGCAACCTTCAGCGGAAACACTATGAAAGCAATGAAATTGAATATTGCTGCAAGGAGAACAGCGGAAAAAGGCGAGAGGACTTTTGTCGATACTACTGTGGCGATCGAATTGGCTGAGTCATGAAAACCATTGATAAAATCAAATACCAGAACCAGCGCGATTATAATGTAAAGAAATGTCATCCCTTGTGTTTTGACTCTTCGAACAGGGTGCCCAAAAGTAAGTAAAGAGGCAGAGATTTCAAAACAATTGAGTTGTTAAGTTTTTGATACATTTTAAACAGGATATCAGAACGAACATTTCCCGGCACATTGGTGGTTTTAAAAATTAAATCCTATTTTTACATTGGAAATTTGTTTAGATATTTATTAATCCTATAAAACTTATTAATTATGAGTGACATACAAAAGTTGGAGCCAAAACAGGTATGGAAGTATTTTCATGAAATAACACAGATACCACGACCTTCAAAGAAAGAAAAAAGGATAACAGAATACGTCGTGAAATTCGGCAAAGACCATAAGCTTGAGACCATCGTTGATAAAGTTGGGAATGTAATTATAAGGAAGCCTGCCACAAAGGGATTGGAAAAACGCAAGGGTATCATTTTCCAGACACACCTCGATATGGTGCCCCAGAAAAACAGCGATAAGAAGCATGATTTTGAAAAAGATCCGATAGAGACCCTCATTGACGGTGAATGGGTTAAAGCAAACGGCACAACCCTTGGATCGGATAACGGGATAGGAGTGGCGGCCACTCTTGCTGTTCTCGCTTCAAAAGATTTAAAGCACGGACCTGTTGAAGCTCTCTTTACAATTGACGAGGAAACAGGTATGACCGGCGTATTCGGACTTAAGAAAGGCTTGCTGAAGGGAGATATCCTGATGAACCTTGATTCGGAGGATGAAGGCGAATTGTATGTCGGATGTGCAGGGGGTATTGATGTAGGAGCTTTGAAAAAATATAAGGAGGAGAACACACCGAGGGGTATGGCTGCCTATCTTATTTCAGTAAAAGGACTTAAGGGAGGTCATTCAGGTGTCGATATTGCCCTCGGAAGAGCAAACTCAAACAAGCTGATGTTCAGATTTTTGATGCAGGCTGAATCAGATTTCGGGATCAGGCTGGCGGAATATGAAGGAGGAAACCTTCGCAATGCCATTCCAAGGGAGGCAAATGCGACTCTTGTTGTTGCGGCTTCAAAAGCCGGATCATTTGAGAAATTCGTGAAGGGATATGATAAGATGTATAAAAAGGAGTTTTCAGATACTGAACCGACAGTGTTATTTACCTGCAAGAAGACAAATACTCCTCCCAAAGTAATGGCAAAAGCTGAACAGTTCGGCATCATCAGGGCTGTTTTTGCATGTCCCAATGGTGTCCAGCGAATGAGCCAGGCAATGAAAGGACTTGTTGAAACATCAAACAACCTGGCCATTGTAAAATGCTTAAAAGGAAAATTTGAAGTCTATAACCTTACGCGGAGTTCAGTTGATTCATCAAAGGAAGCTGTTGCATGGAAGATTGCAGCAGTATTTCATCTGATAGGTGCAAAGGTAACAATGGCAGGCGCTTATCCGGGCTGGAAACCCAATATGCAATCACCCATACTCAAAACCATGAGCGGTGTATATAATAAGATGTATGGGATAATTCCGGAAATCAAGGCAATTCATGCCGGGCTGGAGTGTGCAATTATAGGAGGTATATATCCAAACCTTGATATGATCTCATTCGGGCCAACTATCAAATACCCTCATTCACCCGATGAGAAAGTGCATATTCCTTCTGTGAAAAAGTTCTATGATTTTCTGTGTGAGACGCTGAAGCAGGTGCCCGGGAAATAGGCTATTCCACTTTGATCTCCACCAGCAGATCATCCTTCATCACGTTGGTATTTGCCCTGGCGATGACTGATTTTACGATACCGTTCACCGGGGAGAGGATCTCATTCTGCATTTTCATGGCTTCGAGGATCACTACAGGCTCACCGCGAAGGACCGGGGATCCCTCCCTTACCAGAACATCTATTATCTTCCCCGGCATCGGCGCTCTTACAGATTCCTGCTCAGCTTTTCCCCTTTTTGAGTTGAGAACCTTCATCCGCTGAAGCGAGAAGGGTGTTTCAACCGTGAAAGTATAACTGATGTCGTTGAACAGGACCTCATATTTGTTCTGGCGCGACCTCACAATCTCAACCGGGTATTTCCTGTTCTTCCAGAGAATGTAGGTGCCAAACTTTTCGTCAGCCCTGAGCTGAACGACATAGTCGCGCTTACCTATCCTGATTTTGTTTTTCAGAGGCAGTGAAAAACTGAATTTCCTGTTTTCTGACGAAAGGGCATACAGCTTTTTTAACCGGAGCTTATCATTCATTGTCAGCAGTGAGTTGAATTAGAATTGATTGACTCTTTTGTTTAACAGCCAGGGACTCATTACTTTCCCGTCTTCAAAATCGATCTGAATACTGTTCTCTTCAAGGTTCTCCTCAACGAAAAGCTTTGTTGCCAGCCATGCAGCCAGCATCTCTTCATATTCGCTGTTGTAGTAGAATTTTTCAAGGTCTTTTTCTATAAAGGAAGTAGTGAAGGTTCCATCCTGGAACTTCTGGTTCCTGACCAGCATCCTGAAGAAAGGGAGGGTTGTTTTCGTACCTTTTATCCATACCTTGTCAAGCGCCAGCTTGCAGTTCTTTATTGCTTCTTTCCTGTCCTTGCCGCTTACGATAAGCTTTGCGATCATTGAGTCGTAACTGGATACGATAGATGATCCGGCCTGTATGCCCGTATCAATGCGTATATCCGGTCCTGATGGCAAGCTCAGGTTTTCTATTTTCCCGGGATCGGGAGCAAAGCCGGCCTGAACATTCTCTGCATTTATCCTGCACTCAATGGCCCAGCCTTTCAGCTTTACATCTTCCTGCTTTATTGTGAGCTCCTCTCCGTTGGCGATCCGTATCTGCTGTTCTATAAGGTCAATTCCGGTTATGACTTCAGTAACCGGGTGTTCAACCTGTATCCTGGTATTCATTTCCATGAAATAGAAGTTCCTGTCTGAATCGAGAAGGAATTCCACTGTACCGGCCGAATAGTAATTCACTGCTTTTGCTATCTGGACTGCCATGGTACCCATCTTCTTCCTGAGACTGCTGTCAAGCGCACCTGAAGGAGCCTCCTCAAGAAGTTTCTGATGCTTTCTCTGGATCGAGCATTCCCTCTCGCCAAGATGGATTATATTGCCTCTCGTGTCGCCAAGTATCTGGAATTCAATATGTTTTGGGTTTTCAATATACTTTTCTATAAATACCGACGGATCGTTGAATGCTTTCTCGGCCTCCTTGCTTGCTGTAATGAAATTTCTTTCCATCTCTTCGGACTTCCTTACGATCCTCATTCCCCTTCCTCCGCCTCCTGATGCAGCTTTAATTATTACAGGATAGCCTATTTTTCCTGCTATAGCAATTGCTTCTTCCTCATTTGAGATATTTCCCTGGCTGCCTGTTGCCATGGGGATCCCGTTCTTCAGGGCCAGTTCACGGGCAATTGTCTTATTCCCCATTTTATACAATGCATCCGGGGATGGACCAATGAATATGATCTTGTTATCCAGGCATTTCTGGGCGAAGTAGGCATTCTCGGCCAGGAATCCGTATCCCGGATGAACTGCATTTGCCTTTATCTCAAGGGCAATTGAGATCAGCTTATCGATATTCAGGAATACCGGGATTTCAGAGACATCCTCACTGTTATCATATATCTCGTCAGCGTATGAAAGATACATCGCGCCGGGTTCTACTGCAGTCTTTACAGCAACCGTTCTGATCTTCATCAGCCGCGCTGTCTTCATGATCCTGATCGCGATCTCCCCGCGGTTGGCTATCAGTATTTTTGAAATCTTCATATTTCTATTTATGTCATGCAGTCGTGCGGTCATGTAGTCGTGCAGTCATGCTATCTATTATTCTTCCGTTGCGCCGTTGCGCCTTTACGCCGTTG
>JBFYPG010000045.1:0-2952 GCA_041303415.1 Bacteroidales bacterium | reverse complement strand
TTCTCAAAACGCTGAATAATCCTGACAAAATTCAGGCATTTCTGGATTCACTTGATTATAATCCCAATTATGAATGCAGGTCGCCCAGGTGGGTGATGAAAAGACGCCGTGCACATTGCTTTGAAGGAGCGCTGTTTGCTGCAGCCGCCCTGCAATACATTGGCTACAAACCACTTATTGTTGACATGAAGGCAGTGGAGGATGATGATCATGTGATTGCTGTATTTAAGGAAAATAACCAATGGGGCGCAGTTGCAAAATCAAATTTTACCACTCTCCGGTTCAGGGAACCCGTATACAGATCACTCAGGGAACTTATAATGTCCTATTTTGATTTCTACTTTAATATTTACGGCTACAAATCCCTGAGGTCCTATTCACTGCCATTCAATCTCATTCATTTTGAATCAAGGAACTGGCAGACAACGGATGAGGACCTTGAATATATCGGTGATAAGATAGAATTGCTTCATCATTTCCCGGTTGCAACGAAGAAGATGATAGGCCGCCTTTACATGGCCAGTGAAACCATGATGAAAGCAGGAATGCTTGGTTCGAACGAAGCCGGGTTATTTAAACCAGACAAGAAATAATCTACTGAATATCTTTTTATTTAACCTGATTAATTCTAAACTTAGCGAAACCTTTGTGCCTTCGCGTCTTCGTGGCAAAAAATAAAAATGCCGCTAAGGCGCTAAGGCGCAAAGAATCATAAACATATTTTTATTAAGAATAATTCAGGTTAAATCTTTTTTTTTCGAATTTTTACCCATATTATCAAAATAATGTAAATTTGATATGGGGAAACAGCGATTTTTCTGCTCAGTTTTTAGTAACTAACCATATCAAAATATATGAAAATTAAAACAAGGGTTTATTTATGGCTGTGTCTGTTAAGTTCACTACCTCTTGCATTGCAGGCACAGGAGATAGTCACCACATCAGGCGGTTATGCGGAATCAACAAGTGCCAAAGTCACATGGACAATAGGCGAACCCGTCACTGAGACGGTTATTGGCACAAACAACATCCTTACACAGGGATTCAACCAGGGGGACCTTATCATTACGCTTATTAAAGCTCCCGAATTGCCTGGTTTGAATTTAAAAGTTTTTCCTAATCCGGCAGCAGAAATTTTAAATATATCTGCCAGTGATCCGGAACTTGAAAACCTGAATTATATTCTTATTGACATGGGAGGTAAAGTTATCAGCAGGAACACTATTAAAGGGATTGAGTATAATATCCCGGTCGGATATCTTTCTCCAAATACCTATTTTCTGAAAATATATCAGAAAAAGACTGAAATAGCCATTTTTAAAATCATAAAAAAATAATCAATGAAAAATAATCTACTCTCTTTACTGTTGTTATTTTTTGTAACCGGGCTTTCTGCTCAGTCTCCGCAAGCATTCAAATACCAGGCTGTTGTACGTGACGATGCAGGTGAAATCCTTGACCAACAGGATGTTTATTTCAGGATAAGCATATTGCAGGGAAGTTCAGGAGGCACAGTGGTCTATTGTGAAACCTTCAGCCTGAAAACTAATGATTATGGACTCGCATCAATTAATATCGGACAGGGGACCGTTGAATCAGGTGATTTTGCCACTATCAGCTGGAGCAGCTATGAGTTCTGGGTTAAAGTTGAGCTGGATCCTGATGCAACAGGAACTGATCCTTATGAGGATGTTGGAACCAGTCAGCTGCTCAGCGTTCCTTATGCACTGCAATCTGTCAGGGTACAGCAATTGTCCGATGCAATTCCGGTCTTGGGGGATATACTCTTCTTTGACGGAACAAACTGGGTCAATGTACCTGCAGGAGAACCAGGACAGTTTTTACAGATGCAAGCAGGCAATATCCCGGCATGGGGAGGACCATCTTATCCAACATTATCTACCACTGCAGTTTCGGAGATAAAACCTGCATCAGCAATCAGCGGGGGGAATATTACTGATGACGGAGGAGGTGCAATACAAGAGCGTGGCGTTTGTTGGAGCACATCTGAAAATCCTACACTTGCAGATCCGAAAACTTCAGATGGAACAGGCACTGGGTCATTCGTAAGTAAACTTACTGAATTGCTCCCAAATACTACTTATTTTGTAAGGGCATATGCAACAAACTGGAACACAGGTTATGGGGATCAGGTAAGTTTTACTACTTCCGAAGGCATAGAGGACTATGATGGTAATACATATAATACTGTTACAATAGGAACCCAGGTATGGATGTTGGAAAACCTTAAAACGACTCATTACAGAGATGGCACTGAAATCACTTATAATGTCTGGAGTGCCGGGACAGAAGCCTATTGCTGGTACGGTAATGACCCGGCAAATAAAGATCTTTATGGTGCAATATATAACAACTATGCTGTAACCAACGCTCATAACCTCTGCCCGTCAGGATGGAGTGTACCATCCGATGCAGACTGGACAACACTATCTGCATACCTTGAAACAAATGGATATGGATATGAAGGCAGTGGCAGCGATATTGCAAAATCTCTTGCTTCAACTTCAGGGTGGGCAGCCGATGGTACACCCGGAAATGTTGGTAATGACCAGATAACCAATAATGCCAGCGGTTTTACTGGTCTTCCAGGAGGGCATCGGTCACCAGATGGAGATTTTTATAATTTAACAAGTTATGCCGGATGGTGGTCAACAAGTAACTGGAACCGAAGTATCAGTTCTAACGTATCAACCCCGAACCGGGGTGATGCTGACCTTAACTACGGTTTCTCAGTACGTTGTATTAAGGATTGATGTATTTGTTTTCAGACTAACAATTCTTAATACTGAAATAATCTAAGGAGAGATAACCTTTTATCAGAAGAAAAACGAAACTACCAGATAATAATCATAAATGAGTAGCGATGAAAAAAATTCTATACATATTAATCTTTGCAATTATTGCAGCCGGGCTGTCTGCCCAGGCTCCGCA
>JBFYPG010000044.1:0-5873 GCA_041303415.1 Bacteroidales bacterium | reverse complement strand
TGGCATGCGAGGAAATAGAATGGGCTGCAGGATTCGACTGGATGCCGGGTAACTGGAGGTTCACTGCTGAGTATTCAGGACAATATCTGCCTGATTTTGAGGAGTCCCCGGTTGATCCGTTAATCGGCACAGAACCGGATATGGCTCAGTTTGCAGCACTGATGACTACTCCCGGATTTGACCTGAATGAGTATGTCCGCCAGCAGGTTGGAGCTTTTAACAGGCTCTATAATTACCAGCTCGAAAAATCCTACCACTCTGCAGGAGTAAGAGTCGAAACTGACCTGTTCTATGGAAAACTGACTCCTTCGCTGACATCCCTTTACAATTTCACATCCCATGATTTTCTTATAATGCCGGAAATGATTTATAAACCGGCTGACGGACTCACAATAAACCTGGGAGGTGAATTTTATTCGGGTAGAAATGGTTCAATATATGATCTGGTTGATGAATTTATGAATTGCATCAGGCTTTCCCTGAGAGTTGATTTCTGAAATTATGGCTGATTTTATTATTAAATACAGGTGGCACATCCTCATTGTCTGTCTTGTCGCAGGAATATCACTGGGCTCGCTGATCCCGCTGTCCAAAACAGATCCTGAAATCAGGAACTATATACCCCTGACAATGGCATCAAGAATTGAGACCGATAAGATTGAAAGCGAGTTTGGAGTTCAGGATATTGTGATGCTGATTTTTACAGACTCTTCGGTTATTACTGAAGAAAACCTGAAGCAGATAAAAGCCGCTGACCGCGATATATCAAAGCTGACAGGAGTATCCGCCAGGGTATCTCCATTCACGGTAAGGAGCATAATCAGTTCTGACGGTATGATGATTGTTGATCCCCTGATAAGAAGAATTCCGTCAGATACTGATGGTTTAGAATTGTTGAAGCATGATATTCTTAATAACAGGTTTGCAAAAGATATCGTCTTCTCATCGGATATGACGTCAGCGGCAATCTCAGCTACCATTAATAATGCTGAAGATGAAAGTGTTACACTTCGTAAGATTGATTCCATAACAGCTGTCCATGCTGGTTCTGCGAAGGTTCTCAAGGGAGGCTTGCCTTACGTACGGCAGCATGTGATGAAGGATGTGCGAAGGGATGCTACCTTCCTGGTTCCGCTTGCACTGATTATAATGCTGCTGGTGTTAAAGCTAAGCCTGGGCGAGTGGAAAAGCGTTCTGATGCCATTCAGTGTGGTTATCCTCTCAACAGCAATTTGCATGGGCATGATTCCCCTGCTGGGATGGAAAATGTCCATAATAACACTTCTTGTTCCCATTATACTTGTTGCAGTGGCAAACAACTATGGGATCTATCTGGTGGCCAGGTATCAGGAGATAAGGCTCAAAGAAACGACCGACTCAAACAAAGGCAATATAAGGGAGCTTCTTGGTTCACTCAATATGCCGATACTTTTCAGCGGACTGACCACTATTGCCGGTATTCTGGGACTACTTGCCCATTCAATAATTCCGGCCAGGCAGGTTGGGATCCTTGCAGCTGCAGGAGTTACAGTATCACTCGCAATGAGTCTGATTCTCATACCTGCCATGATATACTTCAGAGGTAATGGAAGAGCTGCTGCTGAACCTGTCAAAGTCAGAACCGGTGGATTTGAAAAGCTGCTGGGTAAGCTGTCATCTATGATAATCAGACACCCCGGCCGGATAATAAGCGTATTTGTCCTTATCACAATTCTGGTTGCATCAGGAATGACACTTCTGAAGATTGAAACAAACCAGGAGAAGTACTTCCCGAAAAAGAATCCGCTAAGAATGGCTTCTGGTGAAATAAACAGCAAGTTCGGAGGCTCTCAGACCATATCAGTGATGGTTTCGGGTGATATAAAAGATCCGCTGGTAATGAAGGGAATTGACAGGCTTACAACCAGAATCGGGGAAATTGATGGTGTAGGTCAGGTATTTTCCATATCGCAGGCTGTAAGGGAGATGAGCAAAGCAATCTACAGCCAGGATGAAAGCAGCTATGATCAGATACCACAAACAAGCGAAGCAATTGCCCAATTGTTTGAGCTTTATAATATGAGCGGCGATCCAGATGATTTCAAGCAGATGATGAACCTTGACAATACCAGGGCGCATATACTTATAAAGCTTTCAAACCCTGCAAACAGTGTAATTAAAAGTGTTAAGGCAGAAATACAGGAGTTAACGAACGGGATACCAGCTGAAACAACAATCGGAGGATACGCAATAATAATGGCTGACTTTGCTTCATCAATTATAAAAGGACAGGTCACTTCTCTCCTTTTTGCCCTGATCACTGTCTTTATTCTTCTGGCAGTGATCTTAAGGTCGCCCAAAGGCGGACTATTAGGATCTATACCGCTGGCTGCATCAATTCTGATAGTATTCGGTTTCATGGGATTCAGTGGTATTGCCCTTGATGCAGCCACGGCTCTGCTCTCATCAATAATGATAGGTGTAGGTGTTGATTTTACCATTCAGTATCTGTGGTGTTTTAACAGCATGGTTAAGAAAGGACTCACATATGAAGAGTCAACAAAAACCGCTATAGCCACTATCGGAAGGAGCATCATAATAAACGCATGCAGTGTAATGGCAGGATTTTCGGTACTGATGCTTTCCGGATTCACTTCAATAAGGTTTTTCGGCTATCTGGTAATAATATCTATCGGGTCATGCCTTGCAGGCGCTATAATCCTTATACCTGCAATCCTGATGAAATTCAGGCCGGACTTTATAGAAAAGGATATGAACAGAAAAAGAAACAATATAAAAAAAACAGGAAAAAATGAAAATGAGAACATTACTCTTGGGGTTAATACTGCCGCTTTTGCCGGTATCGGCCCAGCAGCCCGACGCAGCGCAGATAATGAATAAAAGCCGCGAGCTGAGCCTTGTAGGATCAATGAGCGGAACCATCAGTCTGTCCATTACCGAGAAGAGCGGGGCTTCACGCAGCCGGACGATCGCAATGACGACCAAGAGTTTCCAGGACGGGATCGAGAAAAGGTTCATAAAATTCATAGAACCTGCCGATGTCAGAGGTACTGCAATGCTAGTTGTTGACAACAAGGATATATCGGATGAGATGTGGATTTATCTGCCTGCCCTTAAGAAGACAAGAAGGATCGTATCATCCGAAAAAGGAAGAAGCTTCATGAGCTCTGAGTTTTCAAACGCCGACATGAGCTCTCCTACCCTGGCCGACTTCACAAACAGGTATCTGCCAAATTCGGGAACTGCGAATCAGTGGATAATCGAGAGTATCCCGGTTAATGAGGATAAAGCTGATGAATACGGCTACTCAAGAAAGATCAGTTATATCGACATGAGCAATTACCAGGTGCGCAGGATGGAATTCTACAATTTCGATGATGAGATGTTCAAGAGGATCGAAATTAAGAGCATTCACCAGACTGCAGACGGTAAATACATGGTTAAGAATATGGCTGCCAGCAATCTTTTAACCAGCAGGAAATCAGAGATATTGTTCAGCAATATCCAGGAACAGGTGAAAGTTGACGATACCTTCTTTACGGTTCAGAACCTGGAGAGATAGAATTTCAGATTGAGGGTCTTGAATCTTGAATGCTAAGGTCTTATAATTGTGCCGTCACTCTTTCTGACGGTCCAGTTCGATCTGGTACCTATCGGATATTTTGCAGCTTCTTTTTCGTTAATATCGATACCAAGACCGGGGCCTTCATTTACATGGATGTAACCATCCCTGAAAGTGGGGCAACCTGAAAAAACCGATTGTTCCTTTTCCGAGAAATTATATCCTCCCTCCTGGATCCCGAAATTCCATATTGCCAGATCAATATGTGCATTTGCCGCATGACCTACAGGAGAAACATCGCCTGGTCCGTGCCATGCAGTTCTTACATTGAACCACTCTCCCAGCCTGGCGATCTTCATGGCAGGTGTAATTCCGCCGATCTGTGAAATATGCACACGGATAAAATCGAAGTAATGGTTGACCATAGGTTGCACAAACTCATTGACATTATTAAAGAGCTCACCCATTGCAAAAGGCACGGAAGTGCTTTCGCGAAGATGCTGCCACCAGTGCGTGTTCTCGGGCGACAGCGGATCCTCAATAAAGAAGGGGCGGTATCGCTCAAGTTCCCTGCACATATTGATCACGTCCACAGGCTGGTTGCGCTCGTGTATGTCATGAAGCAGTTCAATGCGTTCACCGCATGATTTTCTGACAGCTTCAAACAATTTCGGAACAGAGGAGAGATAAGCAAATTCGTCCATATAATTATCCCTTTCAATTCCAAATCCGGCTGCCCTGAAGTCAGGTGCGGCGGCAGCTGTACCTACTCCCCCGTAGCCTCCAAGCTGTATCCTTACATATTTGAATCCCCTTTCCATGAACTGTTTTGTGCTGGCTACAACATCCTCAATGGTCCTCCCGCTGGCATGTGCATAAACCGGTACGGCAAATCTAGACTTTCCTCCAAGAAGCTGATAAACAGGCATATTGGCACGTTTCCCCTTAATGTCCCAGAGAGCCTGATCCAGTCCGCTCAGGGCATTGTTAAGCACGGGCCCATTCCTCCAGTAAGAGCTCACATAAAATGATTGCCACATGTCCTCAATATTATCGACATCCTTTCCCACGCAAAAGTCGTTCATGTAGCTTTCTATTGCTGCCACAACTGCTACTGCCCTTTGAGTAAAAGTTGCACAACCCAGACCATATAGACCGGGCTCTGAAGTTTCGACCTTAACGACTACCAGGTTTGAACCTGAAGGGGCTGTAGCGATGGCTTTTACATTTTTAATGGTAACCGGTGGCACTCCTTTTGCATACGAAGGTTTTTCCCCGGATTCAGCTCTTGCCAGGGGGGATCCTAAAAATCCCAGGAATCCGGCAGCAGATCCAGCTGTTAATAATTTAACAGCATCGCGACGGCCGATCTCATGAAGTCTTTCTGGATATTTCATGGTATTATTTTTAAAGTTTTTTGTCTTATATCTGCAGTTTGAAAACACTTGCCGGCGGTTTAAATAACTCATGTCCGTAGGTCTTTTTTGAATTACTTTTCTGAATCATCAATAAAGATAAACCATTATTCCCAGATCTCATTTATTGTTTTAAAATTGACCTTTCCCGCCAGCCGGTTGCCGGTTTATTTAAGTTTCCTACATTTGTCTGAATACAAGTTCTGCAAAAATGATAAGAACTGGTGAGACAATCTGTGCGCCTGCAACAGGAAGCGGTGGAGCAATAGCCATAATACGGCTAAGCGGACCTTATTCCATCGGCATTTGCGAAAAGATATTTGTCCCCTCTGAATCGCGCGTCAGGCTTGCTGAGCAAAAGGGATATACCATCGTTTATGGCGATATCAGGTCGGGAGATGAGATAATAGATGATGTGCTGGTAAGTGTTTTCAGGGCGCCCCACTCCTACACCGGTGAAGATTCAGTCGAGATAACCTGTCATGCTTCGCGGTTTATTCAGCAGAAAATACTTGAGCTTCTTGTCAGAAACGGAGCTCTCCCGGCACATCCGGGCGAGTTTACCCAGCGTGCATTCCTCAACGGAAAGATGGATCTTTCGCAGGCTGAAGCGGTTGCCGACCTGATAGCCTCCGAGTCACGGATGGCTCACAGGATAGCAGTGAGCCAGATGCGGGGATCATTTTCTGACGAGATAAGAATATTGAGGGCCGACCTGCTGCATTTTGCATCACTTATAGAACTTGAGCTCGATTTTGGTGAGGAGGATGTGGAGTTTGCCGACAGGACAAAGCTGGTTGAGCTTGTTTTCAGAGTTCTGTCCGTTACCGGTGAGCTCACCTCATCTTTCAGTTTAGGCAATGCTGTTAAGTATGGTGTTCCTGTGGTGATTGCGG
>JBFYPG010000043.1:0-5419 GCA_041303415.1 Bacteroidales bacterium | reverse complement strand
GAACGCCAGTACCATAACCCGGAATCCGGAAGTGCCAGGTCAATCCATACACGGAGATGCTGACCAACAAGTCCCTCAAGGGCAGGACCGGTAATCTCCGATTCAATATCCAGAGGACCTCTCTGTCTGAGACGCCGATACAATCCATTATCAAAGAAGTAGAATTTCGGATGGACCGCCGTTTTTCTCTTAGCTCTCTTTGAAAAAACCTGAAGCCGGTAAGCAAGTAACAAATCTTCAAGAATCTCAATATAACCTGTAATTATTCCTCTTCCTGTCTGACACTCTCTTGCAATGTTGCTTACATTCATTACCGAACCGTGTGAAAAACTGATGATCTCCAGAAATCTCGAAAAACTTCCCAGGTTTCTTACCAGACCTTCTGCCATAACTTCCTCACGAAGATAGATATCCACATAAGCTGAAAGGGACTTCGAATCATCAGGACTGCTTTCAATAACCGGAATCAATCCTGTTTTTAATGCCCTGTTGATTGAAAAAGAACTCCCCAGCTCACGGGCTGTGAAAGGATGCATCCTGCAATAACAGGCTCTTCCTCCAAGAAGATCCGCTCCAGTCTTTTTAAGCTTCCGCGCATTAGATCCGGTTAAGATGAATTTTATCTTTTTTTCCTCCATTATTTTATGGACAACATCAAGGATCTGCGGAATTTTTTGCACTTCATCAATAATGACCTTTTGCGATAGTGCTGCATTGACTGCTTTAATCAGTGTTTCAGGAAACGCTGAATATGTCCTGAATATATCCGGATCAAGAAAATCAATGTACAGGGTATTGTTGTCAATCAACTCCTTTACATATGTAGATTTGCCTGTTCCCCTGGGACCAAACAGGAAAAATGATGATTCCGGGATTGTTATGTCTCGCTTTATGTGCGTCATGTCTGCAAATTTAGACCGGTTTTGCTTAATAAACAAACATTTTCAGGGTAATTTTAAAGGGTACTGGGAGCGTGGTGCGTCGTGCGGGGCAATTGGTTGAATAATCGTATTGCTTATTTTAATCCTGCATAAGGGTAAGATTGCTTCGTCGCTTCGCTCCTCGCAATGACTTCTGATTCCAGAATACTTGTGGTTTTAGTTTAAACAGCATTGTCATAAAAGTACTGTCATTGCGAGTCCGACGAAGGAGGACGAAGCAATCTTCTATCCCATCAGGTTAATTAGCTAAAAAACCCTACTTTTACCCTAAAAGAATGAAGATAATTTCCGTCGTCAGCACTGCTCAACACGCAACATGCACCGCGCAACATGCAACATGTACCCCGCACCATGCAATTCGCACCCCGCATCTGAAAAGGGTGCTCGAAAATTTGCAGAATACTCTGTTATTTGATTATTTCCCCTGACCACAGCTGATTCAGGAATTCCCGCCAGGGAAGAATAAGTATGTCTCCGATTTGCCTTGGGTGAGAATCCATACTTACCACGATTTTCTTCCTGACTTTATATTCCTCAGCAAAGGCGATCAAACCTCTCAGATGACGGGGATTGACATTATTTGCCGCTTTTACTTCAACAGCCGCCTCATGATCTCCAAGTATAAAATCGACTTCTATCTGCGATGCGGTACGCCAGTAACTGACCGGATAATGATGATCTGAATAATGACTGTGAGCATAAATCTCGTTGTAAATAAAATGCTCAAAGGCTTTCCCAAAGGTTTCATTACCCTGAACAATACTCTTCCTTTTCAACAGAAAATTTGTGATACCGACATCGAAAAAATAAAATTTGGGGGCAAGAATGACCCTTCTCTTTGGCTTTTTCTGAAAAGAGGGCAAAAACCTGCCCGTCAGTGTATCTTCCAGAATCTGAAAATATCCTCTTACAGTGGGAGAACTGACTCCGCATTCTGCAGATATGTTTGAATAATTCACCATCTCCCCGTTTGAAAATGCTGCGGACTCAAGGAATCTTGAAAAAGCGCCTATATTTCTGATCCTGGCTTCATTTTGTATTTCATCCTGAAGATAACTTCCGATATAAGCCGCAATGAGTTTTTCATGCATTGATGACAGATAATGACGTGGCAGTAAACCGTTATTCAATGCCCTCAGAATATCAAAATCAGGGATTTCCGCCGAAACCAGGGGATACAACTCGTACCTCATTGCTCTGCCGCCAAGCAAGTTGCCTCCCGCTCTCAAAATATTCCTTGGACTTGATCCGCTAAGAATAAATCTGGTATTCTTATTCACCATCAACCATTGAATCTCATTCAGAAGCGAAGGTATCCGCTGAATCTCATCAATAATTACAAGATCATTTTTGTCCGATGCCGTAACGATCTCCCTGAGGAGAGAAGGATTGGTCAGAAACCGCTGGTATTGATCATTCAGCAGAAGATCAAAATACATAACATCGGGGAAGATCTGCTTCAGCAATGTGCTTTTACCTGTCTGTCTGGGTCCCCACAGAAAAGCACTCTCTTTTTCTATACCTTTGAAAACCTGTTTGCGTATATACATGATATCCTAATTATATATTTTAATTTATCATGATGATTTAAAGTGTAAAAATAGACAATATTATGGATTAAACAAATTATAAATGAGATTGTGGGGTGGGCGCGGGGTAGGAGGTGCGGGTATGGTAATCATCATTCACAGAGCCATTTGCAGGCTGGCAATAGCCGTATATTACACATATTTCTTTCAACCACCTCTTCCTTATCCCAGGTAATCAGCAGCAAATTTTTACATCCCAGTTCGGATGAAGCTTCCTGCAATGCGCTTATCTCGCGTTTCAGTGTCCTTGAATTTGAGATATCATAACATACCTGGATCAGCTGCACGATAGTATGCCCCTTCCTGCATACAAAATCTATTTCCTTATCATTACATGTGCGGTAATAGAAGAGGTCCAGACCCGGTTTGAAATGCCTTCTCAATAATTCTATGAACACCACATTTTCAAGTAAACGGCCCCAATTGGGTGAAAGCTCAAACGATCGCGCTTTAATATAACCATTATCAATAATATATGATTTTTTCGGGGATTTTTGCTGTCCCTTCAGTTTTGCTGCATACCTTGTTAAATTCATAAACAGATATGGTTCCGACAAATAACCGGTAAATTTTTGAACTGTTGAAACGCTGTTAAAGCCCAGGTCGGTTTTGAGCTGATTATATGACCAGGGACTGGTATAATTTGCCAGTAAATAATTTGACAGATCATAAAGCTGCTGTGACTGCCGAATTTTAAAACGTCTCATTATGTCTTTCAAAATTATTGAATCGAACAATGAGGATAAATAATTTTTAGCAATTGACGGATTTAATACAACCTCGGGAAAACCACCGTTCAATAAATAATTATTTAAATGACTCAGGATATTTCCGGTTTTCTGAGGTGAATATGCTGTCTCTCCGGATAAGGATACTTTATAAAAATGCAGAAATTCCAAAAAACTGAACGGAAAAACATCAATCTGAATGAACCGTCCTGTAAGAGAAGTGCCCATTTCACGCGAAAGCAATCTGGCATTGGAGCCTGTAACAACAAGATTAACACCTCTCCGGTACAATTTATTTACCCATAACTCCCAATCCGGTAAGTTTTGTATTTCGTCCAGAAAAAGATACTCATAATCCGGATAAACCTCATTTAATGATTGAATAACAGCATTTTCGTTAAAATATTTTAACAACAGATCATCATCAAAATTGAGATAGGCGAAATTTTTCTCTTTCAGGAGCTGAAGTGATAAAACAGATTTTCCTGACCGCCTGGGCCCGGTAATCAGTTTAATCAGTCCAGTAGTCAGATATTCTGCCTTTGCGGGAACATCAAGCCTCATAATATAATCATGTTTCAGCAGACTATCCCGTTCTTCACGTTGTTGATATATTATATTCTTTATCAATTAAATCAGCTATATTGAACAAAATTACTCTTTTTTATTCAATACACAATTATTTTGCCTGAATTTCTTTTCCCTGAATTGGCCCGCCGGCATTTAATGTCCACGGTGCCGGATCCCTGGTCGCCGGGTCAATACGAGTCAAACCGATCTTGTGAGGGCAGGGAGGTACAGGGTGCGGGGTGGGCCCCCTTGGGGGTCGGGGGTGAGGGCAGGCAGGTGCTGGGTGCCGGGAAAAATACGCACGACTCACGACAAACGACTCACGACACACGGCGGAAGGGACGCGGTGGGCCCCCCTGGGGGTCAGGGGTGTGTGGAGGGAGGTGAGATTGCTTCCAGGATGTTCGTGGTCTAAGAATGAAGATAATTTCCGTCGTCGGCAACACGCAACATGCACCATGCACCCCGCACCACGCAACCCGATTACCAATTACGTTCTTCAACGGACAGTGTGTTATTACTTCCCTCCAGGATCTCCTTAATTATAATCCTTAACCGTGATCCAAACCATAGCGGATCAGGAGCCTGATCAATCCAGTTGAGAATAGTGAGCCTTTCCACAGGAAATTCATCCAGAATTCTTGCCGTTTCCGGCGGGTTGACCCAAATATCTTTTTCTGCGGCTTCGGAAATAACTGATGCCCAGTTAAATGAATATTTCAGGGATATAAAGACAATGTCGGCAACATCTTTGGCTTCAAGCCTGGGAAGCGCAGTAACTTTGTTGGAAAGTATGTTCAGCGGGGTATCCGTAAACCTGTATAACTCTGTCAGCACAGGGGCTTCCCGTCTGAAAGGAACATCATTTACAAAATCAAGTTTTAACATGATTTGTTCTTCCCGGATATTCATCCTGACAAATCCCTCGTCAGTCTGTATTATCTCCGGTTTCAGTTTAATCCCCGTGAGATTTTTTACAACAGTATCAACCTGAGATTTAAAATTGTCTGAGCCGTTTACAAAAAAATCAAGGTCGTCTGAATACCTGTGGTTTAAATATGCCCGGCTCAGCGCTGTGCCTCCGGTCAGATAAAAATCAACAGGAAGCTGCTCCATTATTTTAAGCACTCTGTTCTGAAGCGGATATAATATATTTTGATAATAATCTTTTTGCATTGTAGTAATATTTCTTTCGCGACCCGGGAAAAAGACGGTTGATTGTTTTGTCATCCAGAAATCCCATAAGATTAGCAGCTCCGCCTGAAAGCCTTATCAATTCATACCAGCCAAGAGTATTCAGGGCTCTCAGTAAAATATGCTCATCACTAAATGCTTTTACGGGATCTTTGATGAATTCATCCACAGCCCTTTGCCTGGCAGCAGGAGGTAAATCCCAGAACATTCCGTAAATCTTATTTTCAAGAGGTTGCTGCATGTTCTCTTTTATGGTATAAAGATATAGAAAATTGTTTGATCCCGGGTAGCCGGGTTCCGGATCCTTCACCCCGCAACACAAATCCGTTAAAATTTTGAATCTGGTAAATAATTATTTACCTTTGTTACTAATATATGAAGTGCTCTGAACTGCTAA
>JBFYPG010000042.1:0-9897 GCA_041303415.1 Bacteroidales bacterium | reverse complement strand
GCCCGAGCAAGCCGGTTAAGGTTGTCATATTATAAACCCCCAGATCGGGCATGCTTCCTCCGCCTTTTTCGTAGAAGAATGCACTCCAGCCCGGACCGGTGTGCCCATACTGGGCATGAGCACTTGATATGAGCCCCAGTTTGCCCTCCTGTATGATGCTGCTCATATAGGCGAACTGAGGACTGTTTACCACTGCCGGGGCGCCCCACAAACGAAGATTTTTACTTTTTGCAAGATCCAGTAAGCCTTTTCCTGCAGCATAAGTATTTGCCACCGGTTTTTCGCTCCACACATTTTTCCCTGCCAGCAGGGCTTTTTTGTTCAATTCTTCGTGGACCTGCATATCAGTCAAAGTAACCATCATATCGAAAGGAACACCTGTAAGCATTTGATCAATATGCGGATATGTCTGTGCATTAACATTATATTGCTTGTTCTGAGAAACGGCCCTTTCGTATTTTATGTCGCATAGGCTGACAACCTCAATCATTTCAGATGATAACAGTTCCGGCAGATAGCTGTTGCTGACGCTTCCGCAGCCGATCACCGCTACCTTTATTTTTCTTTGAGCAGTGAATGAGGCCCAGCTTTCCAGTGACGAAACCAGCAATCCGGATGCAGCCGCTGCAGAAATCTGTAAAAACTGGCGGCGATGAAGTCTGTCTGATTCTTTTACAACTGTTTTCATGGAGGTAATTTTATGTTTTAAAACAGGTTTAAACAGATATGGCCGGAAAACTTAAGCTTCAGGACGGTTGAAAGATCTTTACAAGCTCAATTCCTTCTCCTTTTCCGAGGTTACGCGAGTATTGCTTGTCCATGGGGTTATTCCAGTGTTCATGAACCCCGAGGCCCTTCATAGGGATATTATCACCATTCGGAGCATAGATGATGCCTGCAGGCCAGTTTTTAGGATCTGATGCCTGGTGCAGGTAATCATCCACACCGGGCTCGCTGATATATGGAACAGTGTGCTCAGGATTTGTGAACTCGGTTCTGAGAAAGTCGACAGCAACAGATTCTATTGCCACCGGATCGAGTGACAGCATAAGTGAAGAGCTCCAGTGATTGTTAAAAGGTGGCATCAGGAATTTAACCGGAAGTCCGTTCCAGTTCGCCCCGGACCACAGGGCATCAAGAATGTAAAACAGGTTTTTTTCACCTGTATACCTGTTGCCCATGATATCAACAAGCACTCTGTAATACCCATAACCTTTCCTGCTGCTGTCGGTGTTCAGTCCGGGATGCAGGTGTGCTGCCCTGGGTCGTACATGTGTTCCGAAATGATTCTTGGCGCAAAGGGTAATTCCCGCCAGATTATGACCTTTCATTGCCGGAAGGTTGATCAGGTATTCAGACTCTTCCATTACGGCGTAAAGCTTATCCGAACCGGCTTCGCTCATGACACTCTTTTTATCTGAATAGAAGATCAGGTCTGAGACGCTCTCTCCGGATTTAATTCTTCCGGAGGTGTTGCCGAAACTCGATAGATAGTTCACTTTTGGAAACTCGGCAAAGTATTTTAAATATTCATCCTGGTAAAGGTTCCGCATAGTATCTCCCACAAAGATGGACTCCTGAGGTACTCCTGCCACATTGACCAGCTGCCTGAGCATAGCATGGACAACTTGAGGTGATGTCTCGAATGCCAGGGCCAAAGGCTTATCTTTTTGTCTGACATATTCCTGATCTATCGCTCCTGAGGCGGCTGTCCTGTTCAACTTAAGATAAATCTTCTCACCCCTTTTGTAGGTAGTATCTCCTTTCCCCCTTTTCATATTGTGGTACTTGAAAATACTGTTCCATGCATCAACAGTCTTTATTTTACCTGATATTGAACAAAGTCCGTCCGCAAGCATCTTGTCGACGGTATCCTGGTTTGTATTTTTGTCCATGAACCATGCATCATATTTATCTTCACTCAGCCCGGGTGAAACAGGCAGATTGGCACATGATGGATTTGTTGCTGCAGGATTCCATACCCAGCTCACCCGCCCGGGTATAATTCCCTGTCCTTTTCCCATGGGTTGATTGGGTGAAAACAGGCTGGAGGTTCCCTGAGCTTTTATCACAATTTGAAACAAGCTTATGTGGATCGGAACAAAAATCAGACTTTTAATGACTTTGCGTCTGCTTAATGTTTTTGCCTTCTTTTTATCCGGAGAATCATTAACATTCATATTATCAGGAGTTTCATTCTTTTTCATTTTAACAGGATTTAAATGGTACTATGAATGTAAAAAGTAATTAAAAGTACTGAAAATATCTTCAAATTATAGAAATAACGAATTTCATGGTAAGGTTTTTATGGCATTGCTTAATTGTGTAAAAGTAGTGCCCTTAACTGCCAGATAAAGAGTGAGTGTCAGAGTGAGAGTGAGAGCGAGGAAAAAAGAATGAGAGTGGTCGCTCCCGCTTTGTCAGCCGAAGCTTCAGCGTAGGCTCGCTCACACTCTCACTCTGTTTTCAGTACCCGGAGGGGGACTTGAACCCCCACAAGCATTACTGCTCACAGGATTTTAAGTCCTGCGTGTCTACCATTCCACCATCCGGGCTCCTTTTTAGTCTTGCAGTCTTATAGTCTTTTAGTCCTGCAGCCGTACCGTCGTACCGTCGTACCGTCGTACCGTCATACCGTTGTACCGGCTGCAAATTTATAACAATCTATCAATTCTTGACTAATACCGGCTTCCCGAAGCCAACCTTCTCAAGCGCCTTGAACTGGGTAGCAGCATCACCCACAACTACATAATACATCCTGGCAGGATCAATATATTTCTTTGCTACCTCAAGCTGCTTCTCAGGTGTAAGTGCCTGAACATAGGCTTCTTCCTTTTTTATATAATCAAGGGGCAGGTTATATGCTGCAATGTTATTCAGCATCCCCAGGAGGCTGCCAAGCGTCTCAAAATTACGGGCATTGCTTTTCAGAAGTGCTGATTTTGTAAAATCAATATATTCCTGCGGCATACTTTCACGGTACTTCTCCATCTCAGTTTTAAAAATGGTAACTGATTCAAGGGTGGAATTGGTTCTTACCATTGATGAAGCGGTGAATGTACCATAATTTGCGGCTCCATTAAAGAATGATCTTGCTCCGTAGGTAAATCCTTTCTCTTCACGAAGTATCAGGTTGAATAATCCATTGAATGAGCCTCCCAGCTTATAGTTAGTTACAGATGCAGAAAAATAATCAGGATTTGTACGGGGTATTGATGGACAACCGATATAAATAACTGACTGCTTGGCTCCCGGGACATCAACAAAATAGATCCCGGATTTTAAAGGAGGTTCAGGAATACTCAATTCAGGCATTGTTATTTCCTTTGCCTGCCATCTTGTATTCAATCCGGCCAATGCATTTTCCACCCGTGCCTGATCAATATCGCCTGCCACAATAACACTGGCAAGCGTCGGTGTGAAATAAGTTTCATAGAATTTTTTCAGATCATCCCTGGTTATTGAACTAACACTCTCTTCGGTTCCGCTTGGTTCAACAGCCAGTATATTAACCTCGCCAAAAATCAGTTTATTCAGAGTTGTGGAAGCAAGGTAGCTGGGGTTGGCCTTATTCCTCTTAAGTCCGTTAATCACCCTGCTCTTTGCCAGTTCAAACTGCAGAGAATCCCATCTTGGTTCAAACAGCATTTCCTCAACCAGGGCTACAGTTTTCTCAAAGTTCCGTGCGAGGGTATTTACTCTGATGGTAATGTTCTCAGTTCCTCCGAAAACATTTATGCTGGCACCCAGCATTCTGATGGCCTCTTCAAATTCTTCAGGAGTTTTGTTTTTTGTACCTTCATTCATTAATGATGCTGTAAGATTGGATACTCCTGCCCGTGTAAGTTCATCAAGCAGATGTCCTCCGGAGATGATAAGCGAATATTGTACCAGGGGAAGCTCGGTTTGTCTTATTCCATAAAGTTTTATACCATTATCAAGAGATCCTGTCCATACTGCAGGAAGTGTTACTTCAGGATCAGGGCCAAGAGACGGCTGCACAGAACGATCAAATTTTGTAGGTGTCTTAACAACAGGCTCTTCTATGGCTGCTGTTGCTATTACCTCAGCAGCCTTGGATACATTTTCTTCAACAATACCGGCATTTACTGATCCTTCAGCAATCAGGTTGACCTCACCCTTTGGAACAAAACTTGTCATAACAAAATTCTTGCCCTTTATGAATTTCCGGAATACACTCTTTATTTCTTCAGAAGTCACAGCCTGTCCGGCGGCGAAATCGTCTGCATAAAATCCCGGATCTTCCTTATACATCTGGTACTGCCCAAGTGTAAACGATTTGCTTAATATGCTGCTGAATCGTCCGTAAAAACCAGTCTCGTTCCTTGCTTTTAAAGCAGCAAGCTCTTCTTCTGTAAATCCCTCTTTCTCGAACATATCGAATGCTTCAAAAATTGCTTTTTCAACATCTGTGAGGTTAACACCGGGATTTGCCGTTACTGAAATCTGAAAACTTCCTGCCAGCTCCTGTGATTGGTTATATGAATTAACCGAAGAAGTAAGTTTTTTATCCTTTACAAGAATCTTATAAAGCGGCGTTTTTTTCCCGCCCGATAGAAGCTGTCCGAGGTAATCAAGTGCATATGATTCTTTTGAAAACTGTTCAACGGATGGAAATACCATTGTCAGCCTCGGGGCTTTAGCAAAATTGTCCTCGTGATAAAGTTTAACTGTTGAGGTGAGGGATGCCGGCATAGCAATCCTTTTTTCAACTGGTTCTCCAGCTGGTATTTCACCAAAGTATTTTTCAACAAGAGTTTTAACTTCTTCCTTATTGATATCACCTGCAACAACCAGCGTTGCATTATTTGGTGAGTAGAATTTTTTATGAAATGCCTTAACGTCATCAATGGTAGCATTCTGAAGGTCAGCCATCTCCCCAATAACGTCCCAGCTATATGGATGTCCTTTAGGAAAGAGGTTTTTAAGTATCAGAAACTCATTAAAACCATATGGAGCATTATCCACGCTCTGACGTTTTTCGTTCTGAACAACATTTTGCTGATTGGCAAAAGCAGCCTGGGTAACTGTATTCTCAAGGTAACCCATTCTGTCTGATTCAAGCCAGAGAACCATTTCCAGAGCATTTTTTGGTACAATCTCAAAATAGACTGTATTATCCTGGCTGGTCCCCCCGTTCAATTCACCACCAGCACCCTGAATAAGTTTAAAAAGCTGGTCTTCACCTACATTTTCGGATTTCTGGAACATCATATGCTCGAACAGGTGTGCGAAACCTGTTTTCCCTTCAACCTCGCGACTGGAGCCTACATGAAATATTATAGCAACTGCAGCTATGGGATCTGATTTATCTTCATGGAGAATTACGGTAAGTCCGTTCGGGAGGGTGTACTTCTCAAATGGAATTGCGAGTGAGGTCTCTGAGCTTTTTTTACAGGAATAAACAGCTGTAAGTAAAATGATGAAAGCAAAAAGGAATAGTTTTTTCATAGAAGAGGTATTAAGGTTGAGTTTGATATTCAGCTGCAATTTATATAAAAAAAAGAAAAAGCCGCTCTGAGCGAAATCGAAGAGCGGCTTTTAATTTGAGCGGGAGACGGGACTCGAACCCGCGACCCCGACCTTGGCAAGGTCGTGCTCTACCAACTGAGCTACTCCCGCAGATCCTCCGCAAAAATAAAGATTTTTTTTAAATCCGCAATCCCCAATCCGCAATCCGAAATTCTACCTGATCGGTCCCCAGTCCCTGAGAACATCATTTTCGATGTAGAGCCAGGTATTAGTAAATATCCATTCTTCCTTTACCAGGTTGCCGCTGATGACCCTGTTGATCTTCTTCGGGCTTCCCCAGCTGTCCTTAATCATTTCAGCATCCATGCCTTTCCAGACTTTCCCGGCCATGAGTTTGGCAGCCATATTCGAACCATATTTCCTTTCAAGGTAGGTAAACCTGCTGACCTGCTGTTCCTGAACTGGTTGTGCCTGAGCTGTTTCCCTTGCCACCGGAGGAGCCTGCTCTTCCACCTCCTGCTGAACAGCTGCAGGTGCCGGAACTGACTCGTTTATCACCGCATGGCGTTTGAAAATATAGCCTTCATAATCTTCGAAGGCAACCATGTAATATGTACTGTCAGAGTCAAGGATTTCCACCACCGACCCTGACGGCAATACCATGATGACTGTCGTAAGGTCATCCTTCTCGCCGAAGAGCCTTGAAGCCGATTTTAAGGTGGCAGTAACCGTAACATCCTGATTTGATGCAGACAAGGCAGGCTGGCTTTTTTCAAGATCCTGAAGGATGTCAGCCCTGTTTTCCTGGGCAATGACTGAGAAAAATGCAAACAATAGAATTAAGGAAAGAATATGTTTTTTCATGACAACGATTTTACTGTCTGAATCAAAAATTGTACCATAAATATGGTCATGCAAGTCGTGCAAGTCATGCAAGTCGTGCAGTCATTATCATTTTTCAGGACCTGCAGGACTGCAAGACCGCAAGACCTGCAAGACTTAGTTCAGATTTTCCTGATCATCATTATTCCATCCCGTATCGGCAAAATGACCTTCTCAATGTCCCTCTGCTCTTTGATCATCTCGTTAAACTCGATTATTCCCCTGGTCATGGGATCTTTGGTGTCCTTGTCCATTATCTTATTGTCCCAGAGCACATTATCAACAATAATGAAACCTTTTGGCCTCATTTTACGTATAATAATATTATAGTACTGCGTGTACTCGCGCTTGTCACCGTCAATATAGGCCAGGTCAAAGGTCTGGTTAATACCTGATATTACGTCCTGGGCCCTGCCAGTGATCTGAACTATTCTGTCATAAACACCTGCTTTCCTGAAATATGACTCGCTGAATTCGCTCAGTTCATCGTTGATCTCGATCGTATAGAGCTTCCCTCCGGGCTTCAGTCCTTTTGCCAGGCATATGGCAGAATACCCTGTAAATGTGCCTATTTCAAGAATAAATTCCGGCTGAATCATTTGCGAGATGAAGCTGAGAAAGCTGCCCTGCAGGTGACCTGTCGACATATTCGGATTGACAAACCTGGTATGCGTCTCCCTGTAAAGCTCCTCCATAACCGGGTCCTCGGTAGTCATATGCTCATAGAGATATTTAAGAAGCTTTTTATCCATCTCATTTATAAATGATAGTGGAGAGCCTGGATGGTTCGAAGACCTCGTTTGCTATTTCAAGAAGCTGCATCGATGTCAGACTATCGATCTTTTTGCAGATATCCTCAAGGGTATCAATCCTGTCAAAGACAAGCATGCTCTTTCCCAAGCTGAGCATAAGGCTTTCATGATTCTCGTAACTTCTGGCCAGGTAGCCCTTCAGCTGGTTCTTTGCCTTGCGGAGCTGAATATCACCCAGTTTTGTTTTCCTGAGCCTGTCAAGTTCACTGCGTACTACTGCAATGCTTTTTTCAAGATTCTGACTGTCGGTGCCGAAGTATATTGAAAAGAGACCGGTATCGTGATATGCGTTATAGTTCGATTCGACATTATAAGCAAGTCCTTTTCTTTCGCGGAGGGAGAGGTTAAGTCTTGAATTCATACCCTGTCCGCCGAGGAGATTGTTCAGCAGGTACATTCCCTGCCTCCGCCTGTCTTTAATGTTATATGCAACATTCCCGATGATGCAGTGATTCTGGTAAGTGTCTTTTTTCTTTATAAGTTTTGAGGGTTTGTACCTTGCAATACTCTCTTTTCCGTTTTTGTTCCCGGAAGCAGTGACCGGACCGAAGTATATATGAAAATACTTTAATACTTTCTCGACGGTGATATCGCCCACAGAACAAAAAACCATCTGCCTGGTATCATATTTATTCTTTATAAAATGTTCAACCGACTTCTGATCAAAAGATTTTATTGTTTCCGGGGTACCAAGTATATTTCTCCCGAGAGCCTGGCCGGCGAACGCCAACTCCTCAAATTCATCAAAGATCAGCTCGGCAGGATTATCGAGGTATGAGTTTATCTCCTCAATTATGACGTCCTTTTCCTTTTTTATCTCAATCCCGGGGAAGACTGAATTAAAGACTATGTCGCTGATCATATCAACGGCTTTTTCATAATCATCGTTCAGCACAGAAGCATGGATAGCAGTCTCCTCCTTTGTAGTATAAGCGTTAAGTTCTCCTCCGAGTTCATCAATATGCGTGAGGATGTAGTAGGACTTATGCTTCTGTGTTCCCTTAAAGAGCATATGCTCAATGAAATGAGCCATCCCGTGCTCGGCTGGCGCCTCGTCGCGGGAACCGGTATTGATCATCAAACCGCAATGAGAAACCATTCCGTTGGTCCTGTAATGAACCAGCCTGATGCCGTTATCAAGAGTGTGCTGGAGCAGTTGCATTTAGTTTCTTTGCCAGGGATGCAAAGATAATATCAATCCTTTACTCAACTTGCAGAATATCCTGATTTCTTATTAATATCCGTTCATCCAATGCCGGGTCGATTAAAATCAGAGTATAATCTTTACTTCAATGCTGAAAAATTTGGAGATTAAGAGAATTATGATTAACTTTGTAGTTCAAAGTACTTTTAATATAGAAAGAATCCAACATCAGCAGAGGATCTGAAAACCAACAGGAAAATCATGGAAGATCTCATTTCAGGCCTGAATAAGGTTTTCGATAGCAGGGTCAGGCTGGGCATCATGTCGGTACTGATGGTAAATGATTCATTCGATTTCAACAGCCTGAAAGAATCCCTGAATGTAACTGACGGCAACCTTGCAAGTCACCTTAGGGCACTGGAAGAGAAGGAGCTTATACAAGTAAATAAGCAATTTATAGGCCGGAAACCGAACACAAGCTACTCAATAACCAGAGCAGGACAACAATTATTTAAGCAGCACCTTAAAGCGCTCGAAGACCTTATCAACTCACAATAGTATTTACGAAATCCGCAATCCACAACCGAGCCGAAGGCGAGCTCGGCGAAGCCAATCCGCAATCCGAAATAAAAAACAGTCATGGAAAACGAAATCAAGTCGAACCTCCGCAATCCTGAAATCCCTAAGTCACTCGTACCCTCTGAGATAATAATGGTAATAGCAGTATGCCTGCTTACAGCTTTCCTCATAAAGATCCCGGAACTGTTTCAGATCGGAATTACCGACACATTATTTTTTGAAAAGTATGTAGCGCTGATAATATTCTTCGGGCTGACTCTCTACACTGTACTGATTAAAAAGGTTACCGGTACAAACAAAATAATCATTGCCTCACTGGCTTTTCTGATCCCTGCAATCTATGTCAGTATGCTTCCTAAGTACGAAGAAGCAGACTCTTTAATCCTGGCTTATATTCATCTCCCTCTGCTTATGTGGTTCGTATACGGTTTTGTGCATTCAGGATTTGATTTCAAGGACCTGAATAAAAGGATAGGGTTCATCAGATTTAACGGCGACCTGGCAATAGTATATGCCCTTATTGCAATAGCGGGAGGCCTTCTGACTGGAATTACGATCGGCCTGTTTAAGTCAATTGGTCTGGATATCGATGAGTTCTATGCCGAGAACATCGTAATGACCGGCGCTGCTGCTGCACCTGTAGTGGCTGCCTTCATTCTTGAAAAATTCCCTGCTCTTGTCAGCAAGGCTGCTCCGCTTATAACAACAATCTTCAGTCCGCTGGTGCTTCTGACCTTAATTATATTCCTCATTACCATAGCTATAACAGGGAAAAATCCCTACAACGACCGTAATTTTCTTCTCATCTTTAATGTTATGCTTCTGGGTGTTATGGGTATAATCATCTTTTCAGTCTCCGAGACATCGGTAATCAGGAATCAGAAATTCAATGCGATGATCCTGTTCATCCTGTCAATCATTACCGTTATAATTGATCTCATCGCGCTGTCGGCCATCTTTTACAGGCTCGGTGAATACGGATTGACA
>JBFYPG010000041.1:0-13312 GCA_041303415.1 Bacteroidales bacterium | reverse complement strand
GGATCAGCAGTTTTGTTCAGACTTAATAGTATTGTACCTGAATTACCCTGTGCGGTTTTCAGCGGGAAGCCAGTTGCCAGGTTCAGCTTCCGGGCAAGCATATCAGCAATGCCTTTTGCTTCAGGAGCGGTATAAATAATCCCTGAAGAACCTGAAAGACGGAAAACGCCTGCAGATTGCTGAATTTCAGCAGGCTGTGGGATGAGGCTGATCTTGCTGGTCTGGCCGGATGAAATAACTGTGATCAGAAGCAGTATAAGAGTAAGGAGTTTTTTCATAGTGATAGTTTTCTTCAAAAGTAATAATAAAAGTTGCTGGTTGCTTGTTGCTGGTTACTGGTTACTGGTTGCTGGTTGCTGGTTGCTGGTTACTGGTTACTGGTTGCTGGTTGCTGGTTGCTGGTTGCTGGTTGCTGGTTGCTGGTTAAAACAGAAAGAACAAGGAACAAGGAACAAGGAACAAGGAACAAGGAACAAGAAACCAGGAACCAGTACCTGATTCAACTATTTATTCTTGTAACCTTCAGCACCCCCTTGACACCCTGAATCTTACGTATTATACCATAAAGTACATCATTGTTTGGTACCAGCAGGTTGAGTGTGCCTTCGAACATTCCCTCGTCCATGCTGTAGTTGAAATTCCGGATTGCGACATTATAGGCAGAGATGATATCGGCTATCTTGTTTACTATGCCGGCATCCTCAACTCCTGTTATCTTCACTGAGGCAATGAAAGAAGTTCCTGTCCGCGCTTTTGTCCATCGTGCCGATACAACCCTGTATGGATACCTTGCCATCATATAATGGGCATTCGGGCAGCTTGTCCTGTGGATCTTAATCCCTTCGGAG
The DNA here is from genome assembly GCA_041303415.1 of Bacteroidales bacterium. Classification (GTDB taxonomy): domain Bacteria; phylum Bacteroidota; class Bacteroidia; order Bacteroidales; family VadinHA17; genus LD21. The sequence continues at coordinate 12,464 of JBFYPG010000041.1, read as the reverse complement.
ATAGTCACAAATCCGAAAACGGAGTCCCCGAAAACAGGATTACAGCACTTTGCGAGTTTATAGTCGAGCCCCTCTATTCTTTCCTCAATTACAAGATAATCAGCATATTGAGTATCGACAAGTTCTTTTAATTCCTTTTCAAAAGGCTGAACAACGGGCGGAGGGCTTTGCTGCTGTTCCTTCTGAAGCACTCCTTTTATTTCCAGCAATTCGATCTTCTCTGTCTGGATAAGGAAATAGAGATCCTGGGATGACTTCAGGTCATAGTGATTCAGCAGTTTCTGTATCACGGTGTCACCATAGGGTATTTTCCAGTTCTTCAATCGCCGCATCAGCATCTCCTTCCCTTCGGCAGCTGCCCTGGTCTTCTCTTCATTAAGTGCCAGCTTTATCTTTGATCTTGCCTTGCCTGTTACGACAAATGAGAGCCAGTCGCGCTTAGGCTTCTGGTTTTTACTCCGGATGATATCAACATGATCACCGTTCTGCAGCACATGCTTCAGAGTGACATTCCTGCCGTTCACCTTCCCCCCGACGCATGAAGCGCCTACATCAGTATGTATCTCAAATGCAAAATCAAGGATCGTTGCTCCGGCAGGAAGCTGCCTGAGGTCACCCTTCGGAGTAAAGACGAACACTTCATCCGTGTAAAGGCCTGATCGAACCTGGTCAAGAAAGGCGCTCTCCTCCTTTTCCGGAGATTCAAGTATCTCGCGCATCCTGGTAAGCCAGGTATCGAGTCCTCCCTCCCCTTTTATGCCCTTGTACTTGAAATGCGCAGCAAGACCCTTTTCGGCAATTTCATCCATTCTGGCCGTGCGTATCTGTACCTCTACCCATTTGCCGCGCGGACCGACAACGGTGGTATGCAGCGATTCATACCCGTTCGACTTGGGAACAGATATCCAGTCACGAAGCCTGCTGGGATTAGGCTGGTAGAGGTCGGTTACGATCGAATATGCCCTCCAGCACTCCGATTTCTCGTATTCATCATTTGCATCAATTATTATCCTTACTGCAAACAGATCGTACACCTCATCGAAATCAACTCCCTGCTTCTTCATCTTGAGCATGATGGAATGGATCGATTTTGTACGGGCTTTGATGTTGAATTTAAATCCGCTTTTTTCAAGCTTCTGTTTCAGGGGCTGTGTGAACTCGCGGATCAGCCTGTTCCTCGATGCTGTTGTTTGTTTCAGCCGGCTTTCAACATGCCCGTACTGTTCCGGTTCCATGTATCTGACAGCCAGGTCCTCCATCTCCAGTTTGATGTTGTAAAAGCCTAGCCGGTGTGCGAGCGGGGCATAAAGGAAATATGTCTCTGAAGCAAGGGGAAGCTTATCTTTTTCCGGGGCTGAATCCAGGTTACGCATGTACTCAAGCCGTTCAACAAGCTTGATGAGGATCACGCGCACATCGTCAGCAAGACTCAGGAGAAGCTTGCGGAAGTTCTCAGCCTGGTAGGATGACTGCATTGATTCAATGCTGCTGACCCGGGCAAACCCGTTCAGTATCTCCACAACCTTGCCCCCAAACTCTTTATCGAGCTCTTTTGAACTTATTTTCAGCCTGTTATATGAATCATGAAGAAGGGCCGTAATAATTGATGTGAGGCCAAGCTCCATCTCTCCGGCGATAATCCTGGCAACGGAGAGGGCATGAAGCACCGATGACTCCCCGGTGAGGGTAACATCATTGCTGCAGGCATCTATTGCCAGATCAAGTGCCTTCCTGATCTTTCCCTGATCGTCCTTCGACACAGTGGTTCTGGCTGCCTTAAGCAGTGCTCTGTATCCCGATTGAATCTGAGGAGAATCCATTAATTAACCACAAAGAGCACTAAGTACACACTAAGAGCCAAAAGGAAAACCTTGAATCTGAAATCCGAAATCAAAAATCCGAAATCCGAAATTTATAATTACTATCTGAATGAGATTCCTAAGCCAGTTGAAAAGACATTGTACTGAGCCCGTGTATAATCAAAGTGGATAGTTACGACAGCCAGTTTCAGTCTGAATCCGATGTTGGCCCTCATGCCTGAAAAGTTTTCAATATTGATCTCACCGAAAGCTTCACCTTTTCTCACCCCTGAATCGTTGTATTCTGAATGTGGAACAGGAAGTGTTTCAAGGACAGGTGTCGGATAATTTCCTGTAAGGTTCATTATTGTGCTTGTCTTTGTATAGCCAAGTCCGCCGTAAAACGTAATCACTGCCAGGTTTACTGAAGCTATTGCGCTCACGTTGAAAGCCTGCACCGTCGCAGCGAGGTTCTGATCACTGAAAGAGGCGGTGTTGTAGGTTGTGTAATTCTGAGGTGATCCCGGCTGAAGGCTGACAGGGATGTTTACATTGAGCTTTGTATATCCTCCGAATATGGAAGCATCGACCGGCAGAAGCTCGTTTCCCGGAATATATTGCATGATACTGTGCATAAGTCCTACTCCCCAAAGCATTACATCCCCGTCAGAGATAGGTATCCTGGGTACGAATCTGCCCTTTATCTCTGTACCAAGTGGCAGCCCTATCCCTACCTGTGCCGTTGGCACCGGGATATATTTCCAGCCGGTTCCCGGAGGCATGGTAAAGCTGGCAAGAGTAACATTGCCCACAGGACTGCTTACCGAGTAAGTCATCGTCGGCCGTCCTTCATCCGGACCGGCAATAGTCGGAGCGGTACCTGTTTTAGGATTCATGTTGGTCGACAATCCAAGGGTTGACAGGTCAAATGTTTCGTCAGCGGCAGGAACCATTCCTACATTAAGCCCGACTGTAAGGTCAAAACCACCGAGTTTATGAGGTTTGGCCGTGTTATACCAACCACCGTTCAGGCCGGCGCCGAAAGCATTTGCGTATGGTGCAACATAGGCTTCAAGCAGGCTGACGCCGTCAGCGGTGGCGCTCTTGAGGAAATCCACATTATCGAATTGTGAAAATGCAGCGGATGAAACCAGTGAAAAAGTAATCATCAGAACTGCAATGCGTCTTATGAACAGGTTATTCATGATAGGTGAGTTATTTCTTGATTGAATACAAATATAGAATTTTCCAGGGATTCAAATCTTTCCCCTGGCCCTATACATATAACGTATTTAAAAGCAAAAAGGTTGCATTTACCGGGGAGACTGTTTCCCCTCATAATCTTCAAGCTCTTCAAGTTCCTCAATGCCAATTGTTTCGGAAAGCTCCGACATTTCCTTGAGATTAATATCTCCTTTTATTGAAATAATTGAGTTACCTCCTGAACCTCCCGAGATGACAAGCAGTTCAGATATTTTGTCGCCATTCTGCTTCACAAAGAACACTGTTTCATCATTGCCTTCCCTGACAACCATCAGCTCATCATATAAGGGATAGAGGCTCTTCTTGCTGAGTTCTTCGAAAAAATTCACTCCCGTTCCCTGTGAAAGCTCCTCCTGCGACAAGATCCTTATGGAAGTAAGCCTGAGCATTATATTATCGGGGTTGTCTTCCTTCTGAAATGCACCGAGAAGGTTCAGCATCTTGCCGGAAATCGCAACATAAGTGAATCCTTCACGCTCAGAATATTTATTAAACAGTTCATCGATTGCATTCGTCTGGGCATGCATTGCTGCAGACAGAAGAAGAGCTGTGATCAGTATTAAATGCCTTTTCATTATTCTTTATTTATTGTTGTGCGAAATTTCTTCCAGTATTTTTATTCTGCGCAGATTACCTGAAATTATGTCTGCCGATTCGCCGACTGCATTGAGTCCGGTTGATATCTGGTGTACTTTGCTGATGGGCTTAAGAGCCTCAGTGCCCCTGTTCAGCTTTACCGATACTTCATTCAGTATCCTCATTGTTTCGGCATAAGCCAGCTGGGGATCGGTAAAAGTATCTTCTGTAGCCTTATGCCCGAAAAAGATGAAATATGATCCTATAAAAAGAATAATTGCCGCGGCTGAGCTTAAAATGGAAATATACCGCTTCCTGGCAAGTTTGCTTTTTTCCAGCCTCTCAAGCCCGTCAACGGCCTTTATAATTCTTTCACTGAAGCCGGATGAAGGTTCCGGGATTGCATCATGCTGCAAATAATGGTTGAAGATATTTATTTCAGCATCATATCCTTTCAAAACTTGACTGTCTGAAAAGTAAATTTTCAGCTCTCTCTCTTCAGCTTCCGAGGTCTCACCCCTGTAATATTTATCGAGTAATTCCTTCAGCCTTTCTTCTTTCATCGGTATATTTGATATAATTATCCTTTATCAGTTTCCTTGCCCTTGAGAGCATAACCCGCAGGTTATTGATATTCATGCCTTTGAGACTGGATATCTCTTCGTAAGACAACCCGTTTATTTCCCTCATCTGTACCAGGTCGCGCCACTCATCAGGCAGCGCTTCAATGATCTTCCGTATGATCTCCCTGTTCTCGCTGCTTACCATGCTTTCAAACGGAGTCAGTGACGGATCCCTGGCAATTAAAACCTTTCCTTCATCCTCACTGCTCATGTTTTTACCCCTCCGGATCAGATCTATTGAGCTGTTTCTCGTCATTGTAACTGCCAGGGCGGTTACGTCATTATATTGATCCAGCTTTCCCTTCATCATCCACATCTTCATAAAGACATCCTGAACGACATCTTCGGCTTCCTGCCTGTTATTAAGGATCCTGTAAGCTATTATAAACAGTTTACGGTTATCCCTTTCAATTATAACATTAAAATCATTTCGCGTCATCAGGAAAGGAACCTGCAAGGTGTTCCGGAACAAAGATAAGAACTATCGTCTCACCTGCAGCTTATTACAATTTCTGCTCCGTGATCTTTCCTGATCTTGTCAGAAAATTCCCTTGCCTCCTTATAAGTCATGTTCCCTTTAACCTGGATCAGAACGTTATCCTCACCGTCATCATCACCTGCAATAACAAGGAATTCCGTGAAATTTCTGCCCTGTGAGCGGACCAGCATTAGGACATCATTGTCAGAATCATTTATCCTCATGAATTCCTCATAGTTCTTCCGGTCAAGTTCTCTTTCAACCATCCTGAAGAAATTGCCTGCATAAAAACCGCCATCATCCTGAACCAGGATTCTGATTACAGATACATCTCCCGGCCAGAAATTATCCTCATCGTCATTATCAAAGGCCCTTATGAGTTTCAGCAGGTTTCCATTGATGGTAATTGAAGTGAATCCATCTTCTCCGGAATACTTTGAAAAAAGAGCATCAACCGATTTCTGGGCAAATCCCGATAGACTTATTGAAATTAATACAAGCGCAAACACTATCCTTTTCATTTCGATTTGAATTAATTAATAATACCGTTTTATGACAGGACGCACCAGACGGTAAAACATTACGATAAAACCAGGATTTTTTACGAGTAATGTTAAGAAACAGCTATAAAAGGATTAATTAAGGGGAGATTTGGGTTCTTTTGACATTTCCAGATAGTATACCCAATCAACAACAGAAGGGATTATTCGCTGGAAGAGGGCTGTGAATCTCCCCTCCCAGGTAAGTATCTTGTTCCTTTTCTTTTTTCGTATTCCCTTCAGCACCCACTTTGCCACATATTCGGGAGACATCAGATTCTTCTCCTCCCTTGGAGAGCTCCCCTGCTCCGTGCCGCCGGCGGTCAGGGCATGCACCCGTATGCCGGACGCTGTAAAGCCAGGAGCGATTACCATAACATGCAGACCCTTCTTCAGGTTTTCGATCCTGATCGTTTCCAGGAAACCATGGATTGCGAACTTGGAGGCTGAGTAGCCTGTTCTTCCCGGCAGGCCATGGAACCCTGCCACAGATGATACTCCCACAAGCGAACCCTTGTTCGCAACCAGGTACGGCAAGGCATACCTGGTGCAATATACTGTACCCCAAAAGTTTACATTCATAAGCCTGTGTAGCACTTTCAGGTCAACTTCACTGAAGGAGGCTCTCATGGAGATGCCTGCATTGTTTATGAGAATATGGACCGTGCCATATTTTTCAACAGTATTATCAATAAGGTTTTTGCACTCTTCCTCTATTGATACATCTGTCTTGAGCCAGGTTGCTTCATGGCCTTTTTCACGTATCCCGGCAACTATTGACTTCAGTTTATCTTCAGACCTGGCAGCCAGCATGACCTTGCTCCCATTGGCTGCAAACTCGCGTGCTGTGGCTTCCCCGATACCCGAGGATGCTCCGGTTACAATGACAACTTTATTTTCGAACAGGCGTTTCACAGTATGGCCTTGTAATAAAACAATTCAGGTTACTAAATTAGGGGTTTTGACGCTAATGAAAAATTATGAAGGCAGGTTTGATATGAAAAAGATAAATACGGAAATGAATTTCCTGATTCGTTTTGTGATCTAGCTGGGATTCGAACCCAGGACCCCATCCTTAAAAGGGATGTGCTCTACCAGCTGAGCTACTAAATCAGTAGTCGTTTTTTTTGCGAGTGCAAATTTATGATAATTTTCTTTTAATACAAAGAGTAAGTACTTTTTTACTGAAAAATAGAACCCCTCCGGGGTTTTTGCATCGTGGGAAAAGCATCACCATCAACACACTTCCCGGCAAAAGAAACAGTGAGTATTTTGTTTTCATGCAGAGGAGTTATTTTGAAAGTACCGGTATCTGCCGGTTTATTGATTCTTCAAGAGATATTAACGTTTCGGTACGGAGAATCCCCGGTATCGTCTGAATTCTGTCGGTAAGAATGGTTTTGAGATGTTCATTATCCCTGGTATATACTTTGATAAACAGCGAATAATTGCCTGTGGTATAGTGGCACTCAATGATTTCAGGAACCTCCCTGAATTTCTTGACAACATCCCTGAAGTGACCCGGATGTTCCAGGAAGATGCCGATATATGCGCATGTTTTGAACCCTACCAGTACGGGATCGACCTTGAATTCTGATCCTTTTATTATTCCTATGCGCATCAGCCGCTGTACACGCTGATGAATTGCGGCTCCTGATACGCCGCATTCCCTTGCTACCTCAAGGTATGGTATCCTGGCATTCTTTGTAATTATGTCCAGGATCTTCCTGTCGAGATTATCGATCTGTATGCTTTCTGTCATCAGTAGACTGTTTGATTAATGAAATGTAACTTTTTGCTAGAATAACTGAAAAAAATAAAGCAAAAGATAGGGATAATTATCCGGAAATACAAAATGTTAAGAAATTATGACGAAAAGTGATGATAAACAGAAAATTGCCTGTTTCAGGCGGTTTTGTTGATATATCCAATGATATCCCTGATATCGGAAAAGCCTTTCTCCTCAAGATACTTCTTCATCCCATCTATGATCATTATGGATGTTCCGGGATCGATAAAGGATGCTGTTCCAACCTGGATAGCAGAGGCTCCGGCCAGGATGAACTCGATTGCATCGCCGGCGGTCATGATCCCGCCAATGCCTATCACCGGTATTTTCACGGCTTTTGCCGCCTGCCATACCATCCTGAGAGCCACAGGTTTGATAGCAGGGCCCGAAAGACCTCCGGTGACGGTTGAGAGGGAGGGTTTCATTGATCTGGCATCAACGGCCATACCCAGGAGTGTGTTTATCAGTGAGACAGAGTCGGCGCCTTCACCTTCAGCTATCCGCGCAAACTCAGCAATATCGGTGACATTCGGGGAGAGCTTTACTATCAGCTTCCCGGAATACTTTGCCCTGACGGCTTTTACGACTTCACGGGCTGAAGCCGGATTTGTGCCGAAAGCCATTCCTCCCATCTTTACATTGGGACATGATATGTTGAGTTCGATCGCGGGGATTTTCGCGAGCGAGTTAATTCTTTCCGCAAGAGCCACGTAATCATTGACATAGCTTCCGTTTATATTGACAATAACATTTGTCTTATATGACTTGACTTTCGGGTAAATATACTTTTCAAAATAATCGATGCCTTTATTCTGAAGCCCTACGGTATTAAGCATACCTGAAGGAGTTTCAGCCATCCTGGGGTAGGGATTACCCTCCCTTGGTTCGAGCGTGGTGCCCTTCAATATTATGCCCCCGAGAGCTGAAACATCAATGAAATCATCAAACTCGGAACCATAGCCGAAAGTGCCTGAGGCTGTGAGGACAGGATTTTTGAAGTTGAGATCTCCGATATTGAAACCCAGCTTTACCATTTAAGATCTTTTATGTTGAAAACAGGACCATCAGTACACGTGCACAGGTTTCCCCTTACGGTGGGCACGATACAGCAGAGACATACCCCGATGCCGCATCCCATAAGGTTTTCAAGAGATACTTCACAATCAATTTTATTCTCCCGTGAATATGATGCAACTGCCTTCATCATCGGTTCGGGACCGCAGCAATATATCCTGTCATATCCTGCGGCTTTAAGTACCTGGTGGTCAGTAACAAAGCCTTTTTCCCCGCTGGATCCATCCTCGGTAGTAAGGAACACACGACCTAACTTAAGGTATTCATCATATTCAATTATCCTCTCACTGTTCCGGAAACCCAGCAGAACGTCCGGGTTATGTCCGTTTGCCTTAAGATATTTCCCGAGAAACAATAATGGAGCAACACCGCAGCCTCCGCCGATCAGAAGTATTTTCTGTGCACCTGAAGGAATGCTGAACGAATTGCCCAGAGGATAGATCAGGTTCAGATATTCACCCTTGTTAAGCCTGGAAAGCTTTTCAGTGCCTTTCCCGGCGATCTGAATCAGGAGTTTAAAGGTATTTTGCCCATAATTGATATCATGAACAGAGAAAGGCCTCCGGAGGAAAGTATCAGGGCTTCCCTCAACCCTGACCTCAACAAACTGTCCGGGAAGCATCTCGGGAATTTTCTCCTTTCCGGAAAGTTCAAGTACAAAAATATCCCTTGTAAGCTGTTGTTTATCAATAATTTTAAGGGATTCTATCCGCTTTGCCATCAGGAAATGTTTTGGCAAAGATAATTTTATTAATGTATATAGGAAAATTTCTGTTTCATGCAGCAGGGGGACAAAATATTTCAGTCCTGCTCACTACCGGGTGTAAACTGACGAAACGTACCGTCACTGTAGAACCAGACAATTTTTTCAACAGTTTTATCGTCCCTTTCGCTTTTTTGATTAAAACTCTGTTTTTCCCCGGAGATTTCTTCCCTGTTAACCTTATTATCAGGTTCTACAATTATAATATTCCCTTTTATATCTGCTGACGGTATGCTGAAGAGGTCCTTGTCAGCCTGATCCCTTAACATTCCTCCCTTGCCAAACAGGAGCCACTCTATTGACAGGTAAGGGTATTTTTCGATCATTTTAATCACAAAATCAAGGCTCGGCTTGTTTCGCCCCGACAGTATATGTGATATGCCTGATGGCTGCACACCAATCTCTTCTGCCAGTTGAGCGGCTGACTTGTTTTCTTCTCTCAGGAATTCAATCAATCTCTCTTTCATTAATAAATATATATAGAATTACAAATGTAAATCTTTAAATATTTACAGATGTAATTTATTATAGTTATTGTTGTAAATAATGTTTATAAGGGATGAGCGGCATGCACATTCCTGTTCTTTAAATAGCTGTAATACAGACTTATACAATGATATATTATTGATGTAACACTTGAGATTAGTTAATTAAATTACTGGTATGTAGGTTATTAAATCTGATATCTAAATAAATTTATGCTAATTGCCTCCTGGTTTACCCTATTTCATCAATAAAAATGTCATATAGTATGTATTAATAAACTGATATATAGTTTATTAATGTAACTAAGCTATTTCAATTTAAATATGTTACATATGTGAATCAAATCTTGTCTCTATAATGATTACATATGTAAATATTTACCAGAATAACCTTGTTTACATTTGTAATCTGATGCTAAAATGACTTCTCCTCACGAGAATTCAGTTTTTGGTCTTCCCTCCTGCCCTTTCCCCGGATATTCGATTCTCACCAATCCGGTTATTTGAAAAAAAAACCGGGATAAGGCGGTTTTATCCCGCGGAATATATTTCTTTAGAAAAAATTTCCGGCGATGTCAAAAAAGAGATTTTCTCTTGCACTCCACTACCAGATACTGATCATGCTGGTTGCAGGAGGTCTTTTTGGCTTTTATTTTTCTTCTGCCACGAAATATACGAACTGGATGGGGGAAATATTCCTGAGAGCCCTGAACATGATTATTATTCCGTTGATCCTTTGTTCAATAACAACAGGTGTGGCAAGTGTGGGAAGCAGCGGGAACCTTGGCCGGCTCGGATTTAAAACTCTTGCATATTATGTTTTTTCCACTCTTGCAGCCATTCTTACAGGATTTGCGTTTGTCACGATACTAAAACCAGGTGTTGGTGCTGAGCTCGGATTTCAGGCCCCTATTGAGGATATTGCTGCAGCCACCGATAATTTCGGCAGGACTCTGATAAAAATAGTTCCGACCAATATTTTTGAAGCCATGGCCCAGGGCCAGATGCTCTCAGTTATCTTCTTTGCCATACTTTTCGGGTATTTCATCACGCGGATAAATGAAAAGCAGGGGCGGATGGTAAATGAGTTTCTGAATGCCCTTCTGGAGGTCATAATGAAGCTGACCCTTTTTGTTATAAAATTCACACCCATAGGCATTTTCAGCATCTCTGCGAAGGTCATAGCCCAGCAGATTCAGCTGGGCAATGACATTGGCGAGGTTATCAGCCGTCTTGGCATATATTTTATCACAGTCCTTGCCGGATTGCTTGTTCATGGACTCATCACGCTTCCCCTGTCAGTAAGGTTACTGGGAAAAGCCAATCCGCTGAAACATTTCAGGAATATGGCTACTCCCCTTCTGACAGCCTTCTCCACATCATCATCAAATGCCACTCTGCCGCTATCAATGGAAGCTGTTGAGAAGAAGGACGGCGTTTCGAACAAGATAGCCAGCTTCACCCTTCCCCTCGGGGCAACCATTAACATGAACGGAACAGCATTATATGAATGTGTTGCTGTAATGTTCATCGCACAGGCCTATGGAATTGATCTAACATTAGGACAACAGATTGTAGTGGTTTTTACCGCACTTCTGGCAGCGATCGGTGCAGCCGGCATACCAATGGCCGGACTGGTGATGATGGCTGTTGTGCTTAATGCTGTTGGCCTGCCCCTGGAGGGAATCGGCCTGATACTGGCTGTTGACCGTATCCTGGATATGTTCAGGACGGCAATAAATGTCTACGGGGATACCTGCTGTGCAGTCATTGTCGCGAAATCGGAGGGCGAAACCCTGAATGTCTAGTTGTTATGTCAGAATGTAAAGGTTATCCTGAACTCGGGTGAACTGTAAATATTGTATTCTGCTTCGTTAAGCGCCCACAATACCATCATGTTTACTGAAGAGCGTCTTCCGACAGGCTGGCTGATTCCTGCTCCTGCAAGAAGCGTGTTTATATTGTATCTTTTTGCAGCTGAAGGGATTTGCCAGAATTCAGAATCAAGGCTGAGAAACTCATCTTCAAAGTGAACGAATATCCCCATGTTCAAACCTATGGGGATCAGTGAATTAAGATTCCTGACAACAACAAATTCTGTATATGCCCTGCCGCCATAGATATCTGTCCTACCCAGGGGATCCTTGTAAAACCTGTAACTCGGACCCGCAGCCACTGCAAGCCTCGGCAATACCCAGAATCCGGCTATCGGTGACAGTTCAATATCGGTTATGGTGCCGATCTGTAATCCGAAGCTGCCGCCGAAAAACAGCCTTTCCCTGAAGGGTGGCGGTTCGCTCCTCTCCCTCTGCGCTGAAGCATCCTGCAAAGCCACCAGCAGAATAACGATTATGCCAGCGATCCTCATAAACGGGAAATATAGTCTGCAGCGATTGAGAACCATATTACATTTTGTAACTTTGATGTGACCAATGCAAATAAACGAAAAAAACTCACCTTATTATATACCGGGAAACCTATGAATGTTATTATAAACGGAGGGACAAGGGGTATCGGAAAGGAAATTGCCCTGATAATGGCAGAAAACAGGTCCAGCACGATCCTTGTTACCGGAAGGAACGGGAATGCCCTGGCGCAGCTGGCAGAAAATTCTGTGAACCGTAATATCTGTACGCACATTACCGACATGTCGCTATTTGATGATAGGGAAAAAGCGTTCCTGGATGCTGTCAGGAGCTGCTTTACCGGGGTTGACATCCTGATAAACAATGCAGGTTATCTTGTTCACAGGGATTTCATTAGTTTCGATAATGCGGATGCCAGGAAACTGATGGAGACGAACTTTTTTGGCCCGGCCTCAGCTATCCGTCTCCTGAAACCTGTTATGAAGAGAGGCTCCCACATTATCAACATCTCAAGCATGGGCGGTTTCCAGGGGAGCTCAAAATACAGGGGTATGTCGTATTACAGCGCTTCAAAGGCTGCGCTGGCGTGCCTCTCAGAATGCCTGGCAGGCGAATTCAGCGAAGCAGGTATCGCAGTTAACTGCCTCGCCCTTGGTTCAGTTCAGACCGAGATGTTTGAGGAGGCTTTCCCGGGATTAAAAGCTCCAGT
>JBFYPG010000040.1:0-34029 GCA_041303415.1 Bacteroidales bacterium | reverse complement strand
ATCAGGGCTTTAGCCCGGAATATTCAAAAAATGCAACATTTTTCAAAAAAATCTTTAAAAATCCTTGCATTTTTAAAATATAATATTTTATATTTGCAATATATAAGAGGCTTAAATATATAAAAGTATGATATCAACAGAACTTTTAAAAGGATCATTAAAAACAATAGTGCTTAAACTATTGAAGGAAAACGGCCGCATGTACGGCTATGATATTACCCGCAAAGTGGAAGTGCTTACTGAAGGAAAGATAAAACTGACCTATGGTGCTCTCTACCCGGTGCTCCACAAGCTGGAAGATGAGGGAGTCCTTATTACTGAATCGGAAAACTTCAATAACCGTATACGTATTTACTACAGTCTCACTCCGGAAGGAAATTCCGTCGTAGTTGAAAAGATCGAGGAGCTCAAAGAGTTCATGGATTCGCTTCAGCGCATCATTCAACCTGAAACCGGACTGAGCTATGCCTGAGCTTTCACTTCACAATATTGACCAGATCAGCCGCGACGTAAGCCGGCAGGAGATATCTTTTTCCCATCTGCTTGAGGATCTGATCGATCATATATGCTGTGATGTAGAATACGAAATGCAGTCTGCCGGACTTGATTTCAATGCAGCATACCGGAAGGTGAAGCAGAAGATGGGTTCACGAAGATTAAAGGAGATACAGGAAGAGACACTTTATGCAGTTGACTTAAAATACAGACAAATGAAAAACACAATGAAAATCTCGGGTATTGCCGGCACTGTTCTGCTTGGCTTTGGCGCATTATTCAAGATCCAGCATTGGCCACTCGCTGGGACTATGACGACCCTCGGGGCTGTAACCCTGGCATTTGTATTCATGCCCTCGGCCCTCGGAGTCCTCTGGAAAGAGACTCACAGCAGGAAGAAACTCTTCCTTTTCATCTCGGCATTTCTGGCAGGGATGTGTTTTATACTTGGTACATTATTCAAAGTACAGCACTGGCCAGGTGCAGGATTGATTCTACTTATGGCAGGATTCTTTGGATTGTTATTCTTCATACCTGCACTCCTTGTACAGAAACTTCAGGATCAGGATAATAAAGCCAAAAGGCCGGTTTATATCCTTGCTGCTGCAGGAGCTATCTGTTTCGCGGCCGGAATGGTCTTCAAGATACAGCATTGGCCACTCGCAGGAACCTTAATGGTTCTGGGGCTTATTATTCTCTGCCTGTTAGCTTTCCCATGGTACACATGGATCAGCTGGAAAGAGGAGGATCATATTACTTCAAAATTCCTCTATATACTGATAGGCTTGCTTTTGATCCTTCTGCCCGGAGCACTGATCAATATGAACCTTACGCAAACCTATGATCAGGGTTTTTATTCCCATCAGGATCAGCAAAAGGCTCTGTACGGTTATTTACACCGGAATACCAATTCCATGATGATCAGTTATAACGATTCATTGAACTACCCTGTTATGGAACAGATTCATGAAAGAACCAGGGAACTGCTTGGCTATATCGGGGGTATTGAATCAAACATGATAAGTGTGGCAGAAGGGAAGCCGGGAGCACCGGTTATTCTAAGCAATGAGATAGTTCAGACAGAAACAGGGCCTGCTATAAATTATCATGAAATTTCAAGACCGTTTCATACTCAGCCTGTAAAAGACTTTCTTTTACCCGGTACCAGGACAAGAGAGGCCCTTAATGCACTTCTGACTGAATACAAAGCATTTATTTCAGGATTGATGCCGGGTGAAGAGCTGAGTAGTATTTCAGGTCTCCTGGATCTTTCACTTTATTTACCGGATGATTTGCCTGAAAACAGTAATGTTTCAATGATGTCGGGGCTCCATTCGCTTGAGCTGCTGAAAAACGGGCTTCTGACTGTTGAGTCCGGAACTTTAAAAGTTATTGCAAACCACAAGTAATCAATTAATGCACAAAGTCATGAAACAAAAGACATACATATTCGGAGTGGTCACTGCCATGATAATTTTTACTGGTACAGTATTTAAATTAAACCACTGGCCCGGCGCAGGTTATCTGCTGATACTAGGTATCGCAGCACTTGTTCTGGGCTTTCTTCCCCTGGCTTTGATAAACCATTACAAAGCAAATGGGAACAGGCAGAATTTACTTCTTCATATTGTAACCTGGCTCACCTGTTTTGTAGTATTTACCTCGATGCTGTTTAAAATTCAGCACTGGGCTTATGCAGGCACTTTGCTGACCATAGCAATTCCTTTCCCGTTTGTTGTTTTTCTTCCGGTTTTTCTGGCGACTACGGCAAGAAATAAGAATTTTAACATATACAATACTGTATTTGTCCTGATGCTGCTGGCTGCCAGTTCAGTTCTGTCAGCCCTGCTGGCATTGAATGTATCAGCAGAAAGGATGAGGGACAGTTTTAACCTTTCGAAGCAGTACAACCAGGTTGGAAAGGTTCTGGACCAGCTCCCTGCAAATAATTCAGAATCCCGGATTATCATGAAGATTGATGAAGTATTAAGGGTTGTGGATGAGTATAAAAGTCTGATCCTTAAGGTTGAAGGTATGGTTCCTGAACAATATAAATACGCGGGAGATTTGCTGAGACCCGATGTAAGAGGAGCAGCAATAGAGGCGTTATCAAGTACCGGTAATGCGAAGCTCGGAGAAAAACTTGACAACAGCCTGAAGGAACTCATTAAGGAGATTCAAAACACTCCGGGATGTGATGAATTGACTAAAGCAATCCCCGTAATTCTTGATCTCAATCCACAGAATGAAAATGAGCCCTGGCCTAATATTACGAATACACTGTCGTGGACGTTTATCTTTCTTGACGGCATGGAAACAAACCTCAAACTGATAAAGGCAACACTATAAAACATAGCTGAAACCAGGATTACTTTATTCTTTTCCTTTGTGTTCCTTTGTGAACTTCCTTTGTGTCCTTAGTGGTTTAAAAGAACTTAACCACAAAGAGTACAAAAGGAAACACCAAGGGCACAAAGGCATTTTTTGACTTTTCGTCGGTAAAATCCGCCTGTTCTTCTATTTTGTTTTTTCTGCCCTCAACCTCACTATATCTTTATCGCAAATTGATGAAGATGTTATGAGAAGAACAGGTTTAATACTAAGCATAATACTGGCAGCTGCCGGAAATGTATTTGCCCAGGATACGAATACATGGACTCTGGATAAGTGTATAGAATACGCTTATTCGCAGAACATAACTGTACGCAGAAGCGAGCTCACAAACCAGAGATACAACCTCTACGCCGGCCAGACAAAAGCACAGCGCTTCCCTTCAGTGAGCGCCTCGGCAAGCCAGAACTTCAACTGGACCAAAAGCACAGCCGGGACAGAATCAGGACTGTCAGGCAGCAATGGATCAAATTACTCGGTTAACTCCGGGGTCACGATTTTCAATGGCTCAAGAGTGACAAACCAGATCAGGCAGGCAGAACTCGATTATGAGAGCGGAGTATATTCACTCGAGACGACCAAAGAATCAATAAGCCTCAGCATCCTGAATGCGTACCTTCAGATACTCTATGCTGAAGAGCAGGTAAAAAACACCGGGAAGCAGATCGAAGCAACTTCTGAACAGCTCAGGCTGGCAGGAGAAAGGCTTCTGCTCAGGGGTATTTCACAGGCCGACTATGCACAGGTAAAATCACAGCTTGCCAATGAGAAGCTTACACTGGCAAACTCACAGAGCCAGCTGGCAATAGCCAGGGTCAGCCTGATGCAGCTCATGGAACTTCCTGTTAATGATGATTTCGAAATATCGCATCCCGACCTGTCAGAGACTCTTAATCAGAACCGGGTACCTGATGTTAAAACGGTTTATGAAGCTGCTCTTAACATAAAACCCCAGATCAAAAACGCTGCTGTAAGCAAGGAGATCGCGGCTCTTGATGAGAAGATCGCAAAAGCAGGATATTTCCCGGTACTGTCAGCCAGCGCAGGAATAGGGTCAAATTACAACAGCATTGGCACCGATACATATTTTACACAGGTAAATGACGGTATAAGTCCGTCAGCGGGACTCTCATTATCAATTCCGATATACCAGAGGAGCCAGGTTAAAACCAATGTTGCGGTGGCCAGGATCGGCTACCAGGATGCAGAACTTTCGGAATTAAACACAAGGAATGAGCTGAGGAAGAGCATTGAGCAGGCATGTCTTGATGTCGCTTCGGCGCAGACAGAATATGAAGCAAGCCTTGAATCTTATAATGCCACCCTCGAATCATCACGCCTCTCCGATGAGAAATTCAGCCAGGGAATGATAAACTCGATCGACTATCTTGTTTCAAAGACCACTCTGATAGTTGCCGAAAGCAGCCTCCTTCAGTCGAAATTCAATTTGATCTTCAGCTATAAAGTCCTTGACTTTTATTCAGGAATCCCCCTGACTCTTTAAACACCTTCCCCCTTGGGGGAAGGCCGGGATGGGGGTATTTTTAATAACAGAAAACGTAAAAACCAATAATAAAATGAAAAAGAAAATACTAATAATCAGCGCGATAGTAGTTGTAGCAGCAGTTGCGCTCCTGGTACTGAAACCGTTTTCAAAAAAGGAAGCTGAATACACTTTTGACACTGTTAAAGTCGAAAGAGGCCCGATCTCAAATGCAGTTACCGCGACCGGAACCATTGAGGCTATTACTACAGTTGATGTCGGCACCCAGGTTTCGGGGATCATCAGGAACGTATATGTCGATTTCAACGACAACGTAAAGAAGGGCCAGGTGCTGGCAAAGATTGATGAAACCAACCTTCTTGAGCAGCTTAAGCAGAGTCAGGCCGGCCTTGACCAGTCAGTTGCCCAGAATAACTACCAGGAGGCAACCTTTAAAAGGATCAAGGCTCTTTATGAAAAACAGCTTGTTGCTGAATCCGATTATGACCAGGCCCTTTTCAACTATGAGAATTCAAAGGCTTCTGTTGTAAACGCCAGGTCATCTGTCTCCAGGGCAAGAGTGAACCTCGATTATGCAACTATTACCTCGCCAATCGATGGAGTAGTTTTGAACAGGGCTGTTGAAGCCGGGCAGACAGTGGCAGCAAGTTTCAACACTCCGACTCTCTTCTCAATCGTAAATGATCTTACCCAGATGGAGGTTCAGACAAGCGTTGACGAAGCAGATATCGGAAAGGTTCAGGAAAGCCAGAAAGTTGAGTTTACTGTTGACGCTTACCCTGACCTTAAATTCGAAGGATCTGTATCGCAGGTACGCCTCCAGCCGGTAACTACCAATAATGTGGTAACCTATGTTGTGATTCTCAATGCACCTAATCCGGAGAAAAAGCTGATGCCCGGGATGACTGCCAGCGCAACAATATATGTTGAGAAGAAGGATGATGCTCTTACACTGTCCGGTAAAGCGATCAGGTTCACTCCTGATGAAGAATACCTGCAGAAAATGATGGGGGAATTCATGAAGAACTCTGACCTTCCCGCCGGTGCACCAGCCGGTTTCCAGCCCGGACAAATGCCTGTTATGAGTTCAATGCCTGCCGGTACGCCGGCGATGGGCGCATTCCCCGGTGCCGGGGAAGCTGATCCCAAAATAAAAACCGTCTGGATGAAGACTGAAGATGGAAATATTCGTCCGGCTATGGTCACGCTGGGGATTGAAAATGGTTCCAAAGTTGAAATTGCAACAGGTCTCAACGAAGGTGATGAAGTTGTCATTTCAATGTCGGGCGGAAAGAACAAGGAGACCACATCAAGGAACATGGGTCCTGGCGGACCGATGCCATTCTAAAAGTCAGATAATCAGCGCTTAATATTTAAAACATGAACAACAATATTATAGAGATAATAGGACTCAGGAAAGATTACCATGTAGGTGAAGTGACCGTGCATGCACTTCGCGGAGTCGATCTCAAAATAAATAAGGGTGAGTTTGTGGCGATCATGGGAGTGAGTGGATCAGGCAAATCAACGATGCTTAATATTCTTGGCTGTCTTGATAAGCCTACAAATGGAGATTACCTTCTTGATGGCGTTGATATAAACACTCTTAATAAAGATGCAACTGCCAGGCTCAGGAATAAAAAACTCGGATTTGTATTTCAGGCTTATAACCTTCTTGCCAGGACAACGGCTCTCGAAAATGTAGAACTGCCCCTTTTTTACAACAGCACGGTAAGTTCAAAGGAGCGTAAGGGAAAAGCTGTAAGCGCCCTTGAATCGGTAGGACTTGCCGACCGCATGCATCACATGCCTAACCAGCTGTCGGGGGGGCAGCAGCAGAGAGTAGCCATTGCACGATCGCTTGTCAATGATCCGGTTCTGATCCTGGCTGATGAACCGACAGGAAACCTCGATACACGCACTTCATTTGAGATCATGGAACTCTTTCAGAACCTGAATGACAAGGGAAGGACCATTGTATATGTCACACACGAACCAGATATAGCCAGGTTTGCCACCCGCAACGTGATATTCAGGGATGGAAAGATCCAGCGCGAGAGTGCAGTAACAGAGCGTCTTTATGCAACAGAGATACTTAAAACCCTTCCGGTTGAGAACATAGAAGAATTTGATGCCTGAATAATTTTACAGATCATGAACATTACCAATCTATTCAGAATAGCAATAAGAGCCTTGTTCAGGAACAAGATGAGGGCGTTCCTTACAATGCTCGGGATCATAATAGGAGTCGCTTCAGTCATCGCCATGCTTGCGATCGGCGAAGGCTCAAAAAGAAGCATAACCGAGGAAATGTCATCAATGGGAACAAACCTCGTGATGATAATGCCAAGCTTCCAGAGCAGGGGAGGAGTGAGCCTCGGCGCTTCAAGCTCCATGGCACTCAAATACAGCGACGTGACAACCATCAGAAATGAAGCCGCTTCAATATCGGCGGTTTCTCCTGCTGTTAACGCAAACGGACAGGTGATATACGGTAATCAGAATACACAGACTACAATTTATGGAGTGAGCGAAGAATTCCTGGGTATCCGGAAGCTCGAGATAGAGAGCGGAAGGATCTTCAACGAAACAGAGGTCAGGAGCATGGCAAAAGTCTGCATCCTTGGACAAACTGTCGTTGAGAACCTTTTCGGAACAGATGAGGATCCGGTAGGATTGAGCATCAGGGTTAAGAATCTTCCTTTTGAAATTATTGGAGTCCTGAAAGATAAAGGCGAAAGCGGGATGGGACAGGACCAGGATGATATGATCCTTGCCCCTTATACTACTGTTCAGCGAAGGCTTGCTGCTATAGATTATATAAATGGTATTTATTGCTCGGCAATGAGTGAAGAAAAAAGTGCTGCTGCCATAGAAGAGGTAGAAGAGATACTAAGGAGAACTCATAAACTTAAAGAGACTGACGAAAATGATTTCAGGGTGATGTCACAGTCCGAATTGCTTGAGACCGTCTCTTCTGTTACAAATATTATGAAATTACTTCTTGGCGCTATTGCAGGTATTTCATTACTGGTAGGGGGTATAGGCATAATGAACATCATGCTTGTATCAGTAACTGAACGTACACGCGAAATAGGACTTCGAATGTCGATAGGAGGCAGGGGAAAGGATATCCTGTGGCAATTCCTGGTTGAGTCGATGATGTTAAGCATTGCAGGCGGCATCTTTGGAATAATATCCGGTTATCTTATTGCAAAGCTTGCAGGAACATTGCTTGATATGCCGCCGGTAGTTGCTACAAGTTCTGTTCTTCTTGCCTTTGCGGTTTGCTTTGTTATCGGTGTGTTCTTTGGCTGGTACCCTGCCAGAAAAGCAGCAAGCCTCAATCCTATTGACGCACTGAGGTATGAATGATGACAACTTATATTTTATTAACTTCGTAAAATCGAATAAATCAAATGAAAAGAGTATCCCGGGAAGGAAGTATTAAAATAGTACTGCATTTACTTGCATGGTCGCTTCTGCTCGGTTTACCCGTATATACCACAAAGCGCCTGGAGCTTGGCAATGACTTCCTGTGGATTTATTACATAATTACACTGATTAACGGTGTGATTTTTTATATTAACTACCTGGTTCTTGTCCCAAAGTTCTTCTTTCAGAAAAAGAGATACAGATATTATATTTCAGCTCTTATCCTGTTAATTTGCTTTTATTTCGCAGCTGAAATTTCCGGCAAGTTTATTTTCAACAAAATATCTGAAAAAGGAGGAATAGAACGGTTTGAAGGACCCCCTGATGAAAGAGAAGGACCAGGGCCTCCCCGCGGCGAAATGATGAGATCAGGATTTCCTTTCCGTGATTTCCATATTCTGAGTTTTGCATCTTCTTCCTTGTTTCTGGTCTTTTTTTCCCTGGGGCTGAGAGTTCTTGAGCGTCAGTCGAAAATTGAAAAAATGCAGGAAGAGATGGAAAGAGCGAAGCTGAATTCAGAGCTTGCATTCCTTAAAAACCAGATCAGCCCGCATTTCTTCTTCAATACACTTAATAATATATATTCCCTAATCGGGATCAATACGGATGATTCACAAAAGGCTGTCCTGAAGCTTTCCAGGCTCATGAGGTATCTCATTTATGAATCGGAGCAGGGAGATACCAAGCTGAGTCAGGAGATAGATTTCATGACAAATTACATTGATCTCATGAAGCTCAGGATGAGTGACAAGGTGACACTTTCCGTCTCATTTCCTGAAAAATATGAAGATATAAGCATTACGCCGCTTCTGTTCATACCCTTTATTGAAAATGCATTCAAGCACGGCATAAGCTACCGCGAAAAATCTTTTGTTGATATCAGCATGCTTGCAGGAAAGGAATCGATAACGTTCAAATGCCTCAACAGCAGAATACAGAAGAACGGAAACAGTGAAAAGGAACATTCGGGGATAGGACTCGAAAATGCAAGTAAAAGGCTCAATCTGCTTTATCCGGGCCAGCATGAGCTTAAAATAACGGAGACCGATAATACTTTTGAAGTGCTCCTCTTTATTAACTTTGCCGGATGATCACAGCGATAGCTATAGATGATGAACCGCTGGCTCTGCAGCTTATCACAGGATATATTGAGAAGACACCCGGACTTAAGCTTGAAGGCAGTTTTGACAATCCCGTCGATGCTGCTGAGTTTCTCTCAGACAGACAGGTCGATATCATTTTTGTCGATATCCGGATGCCCGACCTTTCAGGAATTGAATTTACAAGGCTGATTGAAAAGGGACCTAAAATGATCTTCACAACAGCCTATGATAAATATGCTCTGGAGGGATATAAGCTCGATATAGTTGATTATCTTTTAAAACCATTCAGCTATGAGGAGTTCCTGGCTGCAGTTCAGAAAGCCCAGCGCCTGATAAAGCTGGAACAAAAAGCTGAGGATAAAGTTGATTCCAACGAGGAGTTCCTTTTCCTGAAATCGGATTATAAGATCAAGCGAATCAATTTCGATGACATACTATATGTTGAAGGGTTGAAGGACTACGTTAAGATATACACCCGGAACGACCCGAAGCCGGTGCTTTCACTTTTGACTCTTAAGCTTCTTGAATCAAAGCTTCCTGAAAATAAATTTATGCGTGTCCACCGTTCCTTCATAGTGAATCTTTCCAGGATCAATACCGTGGAAAGAAGCAGAATTGTTTTCGGAAAGAACTATATTCCGGTAAGCGACCAGTATAAAGAAAAATTCCAGGAATTTCTCTCAAAAAATTTCCTGTAATATTTACAAATCCCCTGCAATTAGAGGGTAAGAAAGTAAAATCATATAATATTTTAAGTATATACCCCTATAAAACAGGGGGTATGTTTGAAAGAATATAAAAAATTCTTATATTAAGAATAATTTATTATTATTGTAGAATAATTGCATTAATTCCAGTATTATGAAAAGTACGGATCGAGTCATTGCACTGTTGATTTTTGCACTTTTTTATCTTTCAACCGTTGAAATTAATGCCCAGGAAGAAAACCATTTCAGTTTTAATGCCGGTGCAGATATTTACAGCAGCTATGTGTGGCGGGGCACGAAATATGGGGAAGGTCCGGCAATACAACCAAAACTGGAGTTTAAAGCTGGTCCGTTCACGGCAGGCGCCTGGGGATCATTTGATTTTTCAGATTACCAGGAGACAGATCTTTATGTGTCATTTTCACTTCCTGCCGGTTTTTCGCTGGGAATAACAGATTACTATTATCCCACACTTGATTATTTTGATTATTCAGATACAACAGGGAGCCATGCCTTTGAGGTTAATGCCGGCTTCACTGCCGGCAGTCTCAGCCTGAGCGCAAATTATATATTGAACGAGGCGGGGAACGCAGGATCTGCAGGGGGTGACAAATACTTTGAAGCCAGATATTCCTTTGATTCATTCAACATATTTATCGGTGCAGGTGACGGATGGCATACATCAAATAATGAAGACGGTAGCGACAGGTTCGCGGTCTGCAATATCGGACTGGGTACTTTAAAAACGATAAGAGTCACTGATAATTTCAGCATTCCTGTTACCGGGCAGCTGGTATTCAATCCGGATCTGAAAAAGATGTACGTCATAGCCGGATTCTCTTTTTAATCTCCTTTTTCCTTAATAATTTCTTCCCGGATCAATAATTTATATTGATTTTAAATTATTTTCCCACATGCCCTATATATTTAGGGGTATCAGCAATAAAATATATAGAAAATGTCATTAATACCCCTTAAAAAGAGGGGTATAAGAGAAAAAAATATAAAATAAATTGGTATACCCCTTGTAAAACTATATGTTTGCCACTGAAAAGTATATTTCTCGTGTAATTATTAACTTATGAAACCTGTTTTTAAGAAAATCACGATGTTCTTTTTTCTGTCAGTTGCTTTGATTCAGGGAACATTTGCTTCGGATGGTGTTGCTATCGACAGCGGAGCAACTGCCTGGATGCTTACATCAACAGCGCTGGTCCTGCTTATGATACCGGGACTCGCTATGTTCTATGGCGGGCTTGTCAGGTCAAAGAACGTTCTGGGAACCATAATGCACAGCTTTGTTGCGATGGGCATTATAAGCGTCCTGTGGATTGTAATAGGTTACGCTATGAGCTTCGGCAGTAATGTCATGGGAGGAATTTTCGGGTGGAACCCTGATTACTTCTTCCTGAAAGGGATTGATGACAGTATCCTCAGCGCAGGAATCCCTGAATATGTTTTCAGCATGTTCCAGGGCAAGTTTGCAATAATCACCCCGGCCCTGATAGCAGGCGCATTTGCTGAAAGAGTAACATTCAAGGCATACTGTTTCTTCATAGCGCTCTGGAGCCTGCTTGTCTATAATCCGCTGTGCCATTGGGTATGGGCATCAGACGGATTTCTTTTTAACCTGGGAGCCAGGGGTGCAATAGATTTTGCAGGCGGGACCGTCGTTCATATTTCAGCAGGGGTCAGCGGGCTGGTAGCGGCTCTTTACCTTGGATCAAGGCGTGGCTATCCCTATCAGGTAATTCGTCCCAACAACCTTGTGATTACAATGCTGGGTGCCGGACTGCTCTGGGTTGGCTGGTTCGGCTTCAATGCCGGGAGCTCGATCTCAAGCGGTTTGAGTACGGCCCAGGCTCTTACGGCAACTCAGGTCGCAGCGGCATCCGGAGCGCTCTCCTGGATCATTATTGAAAGCTTCCACCAGGGCAAATCCACTGCACTGGGATTCGCATCAGGAATACTTGCAGGACTTGTTGCGGTAACACCGGCAGCCGGAGTGGTTCAGCCCTATGGCGCTCTTATTCTCGGCGTGATTGCATCACTCTTCTGCTATATGGCTATCCAGGCAAAGAACAGGCTTGGATATGACGACAGCCTTGATGCATTCGGCATCCATGGAGTCGGAGGTATTGTCGGAGCTCTCTTCCTTTCATTCTTTATACGTAAAACATGGATGACAGAAGCTGCCGCTGCTGCAGGAGGATCATGGACAGTCTGGAACCAGCTGGGGATCCAGGCTGTAGCCGTATTGATAGCAATTGCATTTTCAGCAGTAATGACCCTCCTTATAATTTTCCTGCTCAATAAGGTCATTAAATTCAAATCAACCGAGGGTGATGAAATGGCCGGACTTGACAGGGCTTACCATGGAGAACGAGGTTATGGCATGCTTAATCCCCAGTAATCTTTAAACAGTACTGATATGAAACTTATTACAGCTATAATACGCGAAGTTCAGCTTGATAAAGTCCGCGAGGCTCTTATTCAGGCTGAGATAACAAGGATCACTGTAAGCCGTGTCTCGGGACATGGTCAGCAGCGGATAGAAGAAATGTACAGGGGGCAGAGAATTGTTCCCGACCTGATTCCGAAAATTAAGATTGAAATAGCGGTAAATGAGTCATTTGTCGATATTACGGTAGATGCAATCCTCCGTTCTGCAAGGACCAATGGTGAGGGCGGACATGTGGGAGACGGGAAAATATTTATCACACCCCTTGAGGAATGTATAAGGATAAGAACCGGCGAAAGAGGCGGTTCTGCAATTTAACATGGTAAAATGTTTTAATCATCTGGTAACTGTACGGCTTTTTCTCCCTGAAATCTTATATATTTATGGGATAAAAGCTACGGGTATGAGAAAAACAGTGATTCTGATGGCTGTGATGCTCATTATTGGAGCATGTAACGAGCAACCGACCCCACAAAAACCACAATTTCAGGCTCCGGATAACTTCAATCCGCAATATGTTCTTACCGACGAATCAGCAAAACCCGGACTGAAGGGACAGCTTATGTATATGCCGGTATATTCAAATGTACCATATCATATCGTTGGGGTTGAACAGTTTGATATGAGTGCATTTGTTGCAGTTCATAATACCGATCTCACGCACCCGATAACAATTACCAATGCCCTCTATTTCAATAAAATGGGGGTACCCGTATTTGACTTCCTGACCGATGGGAAGATAATCCTTGCTCCACTGGCCACTCATGATTTTTATGTACCCTATGAAGACAAAAGCGGGAATGGAGCTAATTTTATTATAGAATGGGTTTCTGACACCCTGGTCTCAGAACCTCTTGTGGAATCAGTGACAATCAGCCTTAAGCCGAATCAAAGCGTTGCGGTTCTCAGCAAAGGAAGAATAATCAGGGAATTGAAATAAAAAAGGCTCTCAGCTTTATTTCAGGCTTCTTAGTATTCACAAAAACAAATGCCATGGGACTAATTTCATTTATCAAAAACGCAGGAGATAAGCTCTTTAAATCTGAAGAGAAAAGAGAACAGGAAAAGGCTGATATGATAACAGCCCATATTAAGAAATTCGGATTCGATACGGGCAACATACAGGTTAAGGTCGATGACGAAAAGGTTTTCCTGACCGGTTCTATCGATACTTTCGAAAACAAGAATAAAGTTATTGTCACAGCGGGCAATGTGGATGGAATTGCTTCGGTTGATGACAGGATCATTGTTAAAAATACGCCTGTGGCGACACCTCCGCCCCCCGAAAAACAATTCTATACGGTAAAGAAGGGAGATTATCTTTCGAAAATAGCCAAACAGGTTTATGGCAATGCAAACAAATACAATGTAATATTTGAAGCCAATAAACCAATGCTTAAAGATCCCAATCTTATTTATCCAGGACAGGTACTGGTAATTCCACAACAGGATAAATAAAATCAGCAACCAATATTTCGATCATATACCGGGATTCTCCGGTGTCTCATCGTCTTTTGTTTTCTTCCTTATCTCCTGAGCCAGGTCCTCAAGCTTGTCGGCTGCTTTTTCGGCAAGTTTCTTACCTGCTTGCTTTGCTTTTTCAAGATGCTCTTTAGTCTCAGCCTCTGTCTTGTCTGCAAACGCCTCAAGCTTCTCCTTCACATTCGCATTTCTGATCTCCTCAACTTTGTCCTCAACAAGGTCGCCAGCCCTGTCCATTGCCCCGGCCACTGACTCAAAAGCCTTGCTTTTTTTCACTCTTTCAACATTCTCATCAATTATATCATCTGCCCTGTCAAGCAGTTTCTTTGCTTTATCCAGCAAACCCTCTTCCTGAGTTTTTTCCGGTTCTTTTTTCGTTTCTTCTTCCATGGTACTGCAGCTGTTTTATTTAAGATTTTTCTGAGATTTGTTGCCGGAGATTCAGGGACAAACCATAAAGTTAGTAAAATCCGATAAAAATTCATAATTTTGATTATTTGAACTTTATTTCGGAGATTTGATATAAAATAATTTTATTTTCAGAAGCCATGAGCAGAGACGCAGTTCATATTTTACCGACGAACAAGACTCCGGAGGTTCATCTTAATCCAAAAGGATCAATTAAGATCACGGGCCGGGCAATTGACGAAAGCAGGAACAAGTTTTCCGAAGAAATAATCTCATGGCTCGATAATTATCTGACAAGTCCTGCGAACCTGACCGAAGTATTGATAGCACTTGAATACCTGAACAGCTATAATTCGATCATTATGGCCACTATCCTCAGGCAGGTGGCCCAGGTAACGCAGCAGGCAAAAAAGCTTAACATTAAATGGTACATCGATGAGGACGATGATGATCTTCTCGAACGGGGGAGATATATCTCGTCAACTTTCAATATCCCTATCGATTTTATCATGACTGAGGATATTAAAACCATGTACTGATTCAACTTTTTTCTTGTTTCTTTATCAAAAGAGGACTGGCTAAGCAGGTGGTCACAATTTCACAATGTTGTATATTAATAATAGAATCAGCATACTATTATTCGTCTTTCTGACTGCAAACCCAGTAACAGGATTATACGGTCAGAGATCCAGGGGAGAAATCACGATTACAGGTTTTGTTGTTGTTAAAGTTGACAGTGCAGATTTTCCGGTTGCAGGTGCAATTATTATGGTCGATGGAGAAAAAGCAGGTAATGTCACCGATAGTAAAGGATTTTATAAGATCAAAGTTAAAAAGGAGAATAAAAAGATAGGAATTTATACTTCAGCCTACGGAATGATTGAAGAGCCGCTGGATGGCAGGAGTAATATCAATTTTACCTTTAAAAGCCTGGCTCCTTACCAGAAGGCTTTCAAACCTGATCCGGGAGACGAACCGGTTGATATCGGTTACAGAACTGTAAAGAAAAAAGATATTGTTGTTCCGGCAGGAAAGATAGACGGAACAAAATTAAAATATGCCGGATATAATAATATTTACGAAATGATTCGCGGAAAGGTACCCGGGGTCCAGGTTAACGGGACCAGCATTTTGATAAGGAGTGCCACTTCGGTTAGTTCGGGTACTGAACCTTTACTTGTTGTTGATGGAGTTCCGGTTACTTCAATAGAAAACATCGATCCCCGGATGGTCAGGTCAATTGAGGTACTGAAAGGATCGGCTGCCTCAATTTACGGCAGCAGAGGTTCCAATGGGGTAGTTCTCATTAATCTCTTAAAGGGAAATGACAGGTGAAGGACCTGACCAATCCAGATTTTATCACGGCAGCATTTCCTTTCAAATAAACCTCTTCCGGGGTTGCATCAAGACATTAATTCTTTTTAGTTCGGGGAGTATTTCAGTCAGGAGAATATGATAATGTTATGATCGGACCCCCGGGATCCGGTAAAACCATGCTGGCCAGGCGATTATCGACAATCATGCCGCCCCTCACCCTGGTTATAACAGGACACACTGATTATGAGGGCAACGAAGCATCGACCATAGATCTTTCGAAACGCCGTAGCAGTGACGTTATGGAAGGCTGCTTACTTCAGGTCAACAACAGCGGTTCTGGTTCCTGCTTTACGCGATTCATACTTTATCTCAACACTCCCTTTGCCATTCACAAGGAACTGGTATTCGATCTTTCCGAAGCCGGGTACCTGGCAGAACTGCAGCCAGGGCTTATACTCCTTGTAATCTACCAGACCAAGGTAAAGATCATTTATCTTACCTCCGCTGATCACCCGTGCGGAAGATCCTTTGACGGAAATAAGATCAGGAGGGTAGAGCTTGTTCTTGATTGTCTGGAACGTAACAGATGGCATCGCCTTGTTGTTCACCAGTCTTACTCTTATCCTGTAAAGGTCTTTATTGATTTGTTTCACTTCAAATACTTCCATCTTCACATCAGGAGTGTTCTGCGCAGCAAATATAACTGCTGATGCATTCCTGTGCACAAGATCCTGTAACATAAAGGGGTGAGGCAGCCGGGAGCTCATCTTAACCCAGCCGCCTATCTCAATATCACCATATACAGGGTGCTTTAATGGTTTCCAGTCCTTAAAAAATTCACCTTGTGTGACATGATCATTGAATTTCAGTCTTGTTCTGTCTGTTTCAGGTGAGCTTCCGAACCTTGAACTCTCTGTCTGTTCAGCTATGAAGGAACCGTCAAACGTTTCAGTCTGAACCTGAAAAAGTTCTCCTACAAAAGAGTATGAGCCTATCAGGTTATTGGTAAAATCCGTGAAGTCGCCATAAGTTGTATAAAGATCTTTCCAGCTGATCAGGTACTTGTACCCGGGAACGATCTTTTCAATATTCTGACCGAGATAATTATACACCGTGATATCACCAGGGGAAAGCTCGCCAGCCGATTTGAATGATGGTCCTCTCAGGTACATACCGCCTGAGTTATGAAAAGCAAAAACCATTATTATATTAGGCCGTGCCATCATCCATTCGGCTATCGCTTTAATTCCGGTACCTTCAAAAGGGTAGTTACCCGCCCCATTCTGTGCATATGGAGGATTCCAGTTGAAACCCCAGTTGCGGTTTCCATCAACATATCCTTCGGAGTCCTCATTTATCTGACCGTCACCGTCATTATCTATGCCCTCCTGCCCAAGTGATCTCCACTCTCCGGTTTCGCCAGGTTTAACATTTATCATAAGCCTGGCATCTTCAGGGTCAGTCTTCAATCTGCCCAGTTGATCTTTTATCCTCATTGTGGTGATGTTGCCATCGCCGTCAATGTCGTCAGGACTATCTTCATCAAAGAGTCCGTCACGGTCATCATCTACAGGTATTCTTAACCCGCGGTTAGAGCTGGGAGTGTTTGCATCACTGAAGAAATGAGCCCTCCCGTCAACGTTGACCACTGGTATAATATAGAATACATTCCTGTCGACCACCTCAGTTATATCATCAAGCTTACCATAATTTGTCAGCAGTCTGTCAGCCAGGTAAAGACATACTTCGCCTGCCTGAATCTCATTTCCGTGGATATTGCCATCAGCATATACTGCCGGTTTTGTCAGAGGTTTACCTGTCACGGGATTATTTATTGTCAATGCCCAGATTACCCGGCCTTCTTCACTCTTTCCGACCTGCTCAAGCAGGGTCAGTTCAGGATATGCGGCATTCAGCGCTCGGAGAGCCTCAACAACCTTTTCGTAAGTGTAGTAGTGATCGAACCGGAGTGGTACTTTTATCTCCTGTGCCTTCAGGATTGAAATGGACAGAAATAAAAAAGCTCCGGTGAATATTGATATTTTTCTTTTCATGGTTAACCTCCGATATTT
The DNA here is from genome assembly GCA_041303415.1 of Bacteroidales bacterium. Classification (GTDB taxonomy): domain Bacteria; phylum Bacteroidota; class Bacteroidia; order Bacteroidales; family VadinHA17; genus LD21. The sequence goes on along the minus strand of JBFYPG010000040.1, from coordinate 16,654 downwards.
ATCTGTTTTGAATCTGTGCCGGCCTGCTTTGACTCCAGTTTCATGATCATCATTCCTTTTCGGGGAGATGTGACGAGCCATACATATCTTACTGATTTCCTCGCTCCCAGCTCCATCACGGGGGTTCTCTTCTTGCCTGACAGTATTTCAATACCATCCCCTTCGATAGTGATGATGGCAGGCGGGGGGATCTTATTCCTTTTACCCATGGCCGTTGGGAATGGAAGATACCCGTCATTGATTATCCATGCTTCAAGCTGGTATACACCCCCGCCTTTGTCAGTTAGTTTTGTCTCACCTATCTGCAGCTTCGGCAGCTTTTTCACCAGCTCCAATACGTATGGAATATGAAGGGACAGCAATGAATCGACCATTTCAGGAGGCGGTGTGTTGTCTGAGAATGGCGCAAATCCTCCTATTTCCACCTGACCCAGAGAAGGATGATTATAAGGTTTCCAGGCTACGAAACCTTTTCCTCCAAGCCATTTGTCTGAGAATGCAAGAAGTTCTGTTTCTTTCGGATCACCTTTTTTTTCATCATCAGCAGGTGCCGGCATCTGTTTCATCATGCCGGCCATCTGTGCCGGAGTAACCTGTCCTCCTTTTAACAAACCCATGATCATCTTTGCATTGTACTGTGCCGGGGCTCTTCTTTCTTTAAGGAAGGCGTTTATCTTTTCCTCCCCGAGTGCCAGGAATTCGTCAGATGACATTTTTTCAACTGACTCTAATGTTATCCCGCTTGTCTCCCTGGTCTCTTGCTTCGGCTTGGCCAGTGCCCAGATATCCATACTGAAGACAGGTAAGCCCAGGTGGTAATAAGCCCATAGTTCAAATGATCCGTCTTCTGCCGGCACAGGGTCAAAGCGTTCGTCTTTAACTCCTTTGCCCTTAAGATACTCCTTATATTCTGAGGATATCTCATTATAGAAAGCAAGATCCTCCTGCATCGGATTGACCACTGCACCCAGTCCAAGGAAACTTGCTATCATACTCTCATCTACAACCATTCCCGGTGGCAGCATTGGCTGTACTGCTTCCATTATCTCAGCCATGGTATAAGTGCGGGAAACATCAGCTCCCATCGCTTTCCCTATATCTTCAGGAATAGTGATCTTATCCATATCCACGGAACCTTTACGTCCTCCCTGGGGTGGGACAAGAAGGAAGTTGGTCGATCCGAATGTAAAGACAAGTGCCAGCTCGGGATGTGAAAATGCAAATTTCAGCAGAGCATTTGCCTCCGGTGAAGAACCCGGATATAATCCACTCCTCCTGTCAAAGTTCTTAAAGAGATGGGGGAAGTTAATATTAACATTAGTTCCTCCTGGCAGGTCTTCATTATATTGCCCATCGTCGTCGTCATCAATCCCTTCAGTATAGAGTTTATATATGCCTTTTTCCCCTTTCAGCGGATCTGCCTTGCGCATCAATCTGGCTTCGCCTGCAACAGGGATCCATGCGGCGTCAGGTGATTTCACCCTCATCTGTGTGATTATGCCGTTGCCGTCAAGATCATTATAACCATCCTCATCCACCTGATCATCGTTATCGTCATTATACGGTGTTTTGTTACCCGTATCTGAATAAAGAGGTGTCTCGAAATAACGGCTGCCGGCGTCAGGATTGCCTGTGGGAAGAATGTAAAATGTCAGGCCTGAAGAAAGAGCAGCATCAGCATTAATTTTCTCTGCAAAGTATAATGCGGCCTCGGTAGCTAATGGTGTGGTACCTGACATATTACCAACTACAAGCACTGCCGGATTATTCAATCCTTTATTATTGCCAATCTCCATCATCAGAAGATCGGTACCCCCCGGTGTGACAGTCAGCTTATGAACTTTAATCCTTCCGTTGGAATTCTGGCGTAACTGTTCAATTCTTTTATTTACTTCACCAGGTGTACTATATTTATCAATACCGCTGGACGGTAATAAAACAATAAATCCCATGGCAACAATAAGCCCCAGGATCTTTATTTGCGGAGCCGGAGATGTTCTTTCCTTCATAATTAGCTTAATATTTGTTTTTATTTAAAAATAAACAATGTACAATAAACTTCAAGAAAGTTACATAAAAAACTACTCAGAACCGCTTTCCGGTAAATAAATCATTTTTAAAATAAATTGGATGGAAATTAATTAATTGATCAACCTGGTTCTATTGACATTGATGCCCTGCGGGCAATATAATATTGCCGGATCATATTAATTCTTTTATCTTTTTCCTTTTGTCTTTTATCTTGTTTCTTTTATCTTTGATAAGTGTTTCCTAAAAGTGCTAAATAACAGGAATTATGTTAGTAAGAACATTTGCCAGTGCTGTTACCGGCATTGATGCCGTGACAATTACTATTGAAGCCGAAGTGTCACGCGGTGTCCGCTTCCTGCTTGTCGGACTGCCCGATATTGCGGTTAAAGAGAGCCAGCAGCGTATTGAATCTTCCCTCCGGTCACTGGGATTTCACTGGCCGGGCAAGCAGGTATTGATCAATATGGCGCCAGCCGACATACGCAAGGAAGGATCATCGTACGACCTTCCCCTTGCAATGGGAGTCCTGGCTGCAGATGAGAAAGTAATAACCGGAGAGATTGAATCCTATGTAATGATGGGAGAACTCTCTCTGGACGGGACTCTTCAACCTATAAAAGGAGTATTGCCTATTGCACTCAGGGCCAGGGAAGAAGGCTTTAAAGGAGTGATAGTTCCGGTAAAAAACTCGCGTGAAGCAGGCGTTGTGAACGGACTGGATGTTTATGGAATGGAAAGGCTTGGCGACGTTCTAGATTTTTTTAATGGTACCCGCAAATTTGAACCTGTTAAAGTTGACCTGATTGAGATCTTTTCAGCTGAGGCCAATAAGTACGAATTTGATTTTTCTGATGTCCGGGGACAGGAGAATGTTAAAAGGGCGCTGGAAGTTGCAGCTGCCGGACATCATAATCTGATCATGATCGGACCCCCGGGATCCGGTAAAACAATGCTGGCCAAGCGATTGCCCACTATTATGCCGCCCCTCACCCTTGAAGAGGCTCTTGAAACTACAAAAATACATTCAGTGGCAGGAAAGATAGATGACCATACTGCCCTGATGACCCGGCGTCCTTTCAGATCTCCTCACCATACCATCTCAGATGTTGCGCTGGTTGGCGGGGGAACATTTCCCCAGCCGGGGGAAATATCCCTGGGACATAACGGGGTATTGTTCCTTGATGAATTGCCTGAGTTCAAGAGGACAGTCCTGGAAGTAATGAGACAACCCCTTGAAGACAGGGTCATTACAATTTCGAGGGCAAAATCGACGTGTGATTATCCTGCCAGCTTTATGCTCGTTGCGAGCATGAATCCATGTCCCTGCGGATTTCATAACCATCCTGAAAAAGAATGCATGTGCACGCCCGGGATGGTACAGAAGTATCTTAATCGAATATCCGGTCCGCTGCTCGACCGGATTGATATTCATATTGAAGTTGTTCCGGTCAATTATGACAAGCTTTCAGATGCAGGAAAAATCGAAAAATCAGCCGTTATCCGCGAAAGGGTGGTAAAAGCCAGAGAGATACAATCGAAGAGGTTCGCCCTGGTAAAAGGAGTCTATTCGAATGCCCAGATGACATCATCGATGCAAAGAAAATACTGCCAGCTCGATGATGCGGGAGGCAGGCTTCTGAAAACTGCAATGGAGCTCAGGGGCCTCTCGGCCAGGGCTTATGACAGGATCCTTAAAGTCGCCCGAACTATCGCTGATCTTGCTGAAGCTGAAAATATCACCGCAGAACACATTTCCGAAGCAATAAACTATCGCAACCTCGACAGAGATGGTTGGGCAGGATAGGGCCGGTCTGGGTTCGGCTCCGCTCACCCAGACCGGATACTTTGTGGTTAAAATAATGCTTATGCAGTTTTAATATTATCGAGCATGCCTTGGATCTCCCTGCGTTTTGCAGCAAGCTCCGCTATCAGAGGTTTATTTGTAACTGATTTCAGGCTGAACCTGGTAGTGCGCAGACGCTCCAGGAAGATCTCCTGGTAAAACAGAACAAAGTAACCAAGTAACGGGACAAGCAATCCCAGGAGAAAACCTGTCAGGCCTGCGAAAACTGCCGCGAGAATCAGCAGAAGCGGGAAATAGACAAGATACAGAACAGTACCTGAACTTATATACACGGAGCTGTAAAACCTGAGATCCCTGATCAGTTTGTCACACACCGGGCGCGGAACAATAAACGGAATTAAGTTGCTGATATACCCTGCAAGAAAAACCGGGAATCCTGCAATTACTGTTAGATACCTCAGCCATCCGAAATCCAGCTTCCTGGCAACATTCTCATCCCTTAGCTTTACAGAATCAAGAGTATCAGAATAATCTTTTACCTTTTCCTTCAGTTTCTCAAGCTCTCCGGGTGATTTTTTAGCAAGGTAATTGATCTTATCGGCAACACCTTTTTCCTTCACTCTTCTTTCATCAGTGTCAAATCTCCACCTGAAAAAGGGGAGGACCATGTTGTGCCGTTCCATTTTAAGAAGCTGTTCAGCCAGCCAGTCATTTTCAGGATCCTCGATGATTACTACTTCCTTGCGCAGGCCGGCATCGCATTTTTCATTGAAGGCAAGCAGTCCCTTTGCGGGATTCTCTTTATAAATATCTTTCAACTCCCTGATACTGAACGGATCATGGAAGTTGATCATCACTTCCTTCCTGAATTGCGCCGGATAGGTGTAGTTGATCCCGACAGGAACGATATTTACATCGAGTCCGTATTTTTCCTCAGCCCCGAAAGCCAGCCTGGCAGTTCCCTTCCTGAGCTTCTGAAGCCGTTTTTCCTGAACGCATACACCTTCAGAGAACATTATGAAATTGCCGTTTTTTCTCAGAATATCATATATCCCGGAGAATGTCTCAAGATTCTTATGCACATTCTCAAAGCCCTCCTCGATCCTGTAAACAGGTGAAACGTTCAGCTCCCTCAGGCAGAACCGGGCGAAAGGTTTCCTGAACATGTCGGCACGCATCGTGAAATGTATCGGCTGGGGAAGATAGGATCCGACGAGTATTCCGTCCATGAATGAATTCTGATGGTTTCCGACGAAAAGCAGCGGTTTTTCAAGCGGCACCTTTTTCAGGTTTGAATAGAAGATCCGCCTGAAGAAGACCCTGAAGGTAAAAGGGGGAACAATATATTTCAGAAACCTGGAAAACACTTTAGCGCAGATTACCAAGCATTATTTACCAGAGCAAGTTATGAATTAAGAGACATTCAGTTTATGGGTATTAAGTCTTATTATTTTGAAAAATTGCCAAATATTTCTATTTTTATCTTTTCGAATCCGCGTGACCCTCTTTGTATGGACCTTGTACAAAAGATCAGAAACAAAATGAAAAAGGAACGCCTCATGTTCGTTTACAGGGGCGTTGTTACCAGGGACAATTCAGTTCCGCTGCTAATGCTGCTTGAAAAGGAAATGGAGCATTCCGAATTCGGTTTCGTCGGAAGGAAGAGACTTTTCATGTTTGTCCTCGAGAGCCTTCAGAATGTTTCGAGGCATAGCAATGGAAGCCAGCATGCAAGCATGTCGCTGGTTATTTATTCAAAAGTCAACGGAGGGTATACAGTCACAACAGGCAATGTCATTTCAAGCTCCAACATAGATGATCTTAAAAAACGCCTCGATGAGATAAACCACCTTGAACCGGGCGAGATAAGAACCGTTTACAGGCAGATGCTGAGCAACTCTGAATTCAGCAACAAGGGAGGCGCCGGGCTGGGGCTCATTGAGATGGCCAAGAAAACCGGCAACAAGCTCGATTATGATTTCGTGAAGCTGGATAATGAGAATTCCTATTTCATCCTGAGCAAAACAGTCGATTCGGAAGGTGTGGGAACGCACTTCGCGATGAGGGAAAAGCCGTTTACCGGCAAAAGCGTTTCACAGCTTGAAAAACTGATGTCTGACAACAATATCTACCTTCTCTGGTCAGGGCATCTTACGCCGGAAGTCGGAAAAGAAGTCCTCTCCTTTACAGAAGCACAGCTCCATGAAAATGACATTGAATCAAATCAGCGAAGACGGGTATTCAGCATACTGGTTGAAATAATTGAAAACGTTGCAAAATACAGTCCTGGAGCCGAACCTGAAGATAAGTTTGGTATGCCGGTGGCCATAATAAGGCTTAAAGACAAAACCTATCACCTTACCACAGGAAACCTCGTGCAGAATGACCAGGTTCATAATCTCAGGGAGAAGCTTGATATGGTGAATAAATATGACAGGGCAGGGCTCAAGGAACTGTACCGGAAATCGCTGTCGGACCAGACTTCAAACGGCGACAGCACAGGCAATATGGGGCTTATTGACATGGCCCGGAAGTCGGGAAGCAAGCTTATTTATGATTTTAAAAAGATAAACAACCAGTACTCGTATTATATTCTCACTGTAAAGGTGGATGAACAGACCTTTTAGGGCAACATTCTGAGTACAAGATCATTGCCATCCCATTCTGCAAAGCTGCTGCTTGTAATCCAGTCACCCAGGAAGACTATCTCCGATCCTTCGCTGATCCTGAGGCTCATGGCCAGGTGCCGGTGCCCGTAGATGAAATAGTCGATCTTTTCTTTTTCAAGCATGTTGCGGGAATACCTTACAAGATCTTCTTTCTCCTCGCCCATGAAACCTGTTGTTATGCCTTTGCCGAGCCGTGAGCTGAGCGACCACCGGTGGCCGAATCCAACGCCAAGCGAGGGGTGAAGCGCAGAATACATCGCCCTGAGGGGCTTATTCCTGAATATTTTCAGAAGCAGCTTAAAACCGGCGCTACGGGTACCAAGTCCCTCGCCATGGGCAAGATAGAACCTCCTTCCATTAAAGGAAGTTGTCAGCGGGCCGGTATGAATTGTCAGTCCACACTCTTTCGACAGATAATCTCCGGTCCACATATCGTGATTTCCTGTAAAGAAATGAACAGGAATGCCGGAATCGGTTATTGCTGATAGAGTTCCCAGAAATCTTGTAAATCCCCTGGGAACAACATGTTTGTATTCCCACCAGAAATCAAAGATATCTCCGAGCAGGTAGATCTGGTCTGCATCAGCGGCAATTTTATCAAGCCAGGCCACAACCTTTTTCTCCCGTTCAACAGGGGGCGCTCCGGCGCTGAGTCCCAGGTGGAAATCGGAAGCAAAGTATATTTTGTTCTGACCAGCCACTTTTTCAGTTATTGAATATCTGGTTGAGTTTTATCTGAAGGTTTCTCCCGTGAAGGTTTGTGCCTGTAATGTTGCCCTGAGGATCATAAAGATAGTTCATGGGAAGACTCTGAACATTGTAAAGCCTGGCATTTTTCGGATCGGCAGGATCATCCTCCCTTGCGCTTATCCAGGGAAGCTCGTCAAATTTCACAGCTGTCCTCCATGCTTCTTCATCCTCGTCAAGATTTATCTGGTAGATCTCAAAACCTCTTTTATTGTATACCCTGTAGAATTCCTTCAGCTGGAGGTTATCAGCGACACACTCCCGCGACCGGGCCGACCAGAATGCCAGCAATACATATTTGCCCCTGAGCGATGAGAGCGCTATCCTCCTGCCATCAATATCTTTAAGGTCAGGATCCAGCTTTGTTTCGGGAAGGCTGCTTGTAGTAACCTGAAGCTTCCGTGTATTGAACTGATTCATCTCCTGTTCAAAATTGCTGACAAGCGCTTTTGTATGTTTTGAACCGGGGTAATATTTTTTTAGTGTATCGGCAACGATTTTTAGGTACTGAAGGTCGCGGGGCTCATAAAGGACATAGGTGTTTTCATCTATCCGCTGGTAAAGCGCCTTGACTGAAGAGAGAGAATGCATGTTTTCAAGAATGAATTCGATGTTGAACTTTCTCTGGTCCCTTATAACGTCCAGGTACTCCTGTTCAAGGATGGGTCTTTTATCCTCAAAATCAGGCTCTTCAGAAGCTTTTTCATAAATAGTGCCGAGGGAATCGAGTTTGCCCTTGGTTTCAATGAGCCTGAGGTCAAGAATTTGAACCAGTTCCGAGCCTCTTGATCCGGTAACTGTATAGTTTTTATACAGATTGCTGTCGGCAAAATGCATTTTTATCCTCTCTCCGGGTTCAGCCAGCAGATTGGCAAAATTTGTACCTGAAAGACCAAGCTGGTAAAAATCGGGTTCCGAAGCATCTGTTTTTAACCTGAATGTCCCTTTGCCGGTTATTTTTGATGAATCTATTATAACCGGTACATTTATATCCACCTTGCTAAGATAAATATACTCCTGTCTGGGTTCTTTCAGGGTGCCTTCAACAACCAGGGTCTTGTTTTTTTTGCACCCCGTCACCAGCAGGATGGCAGCAAGCAGTATCAGAATTTTTTTCATTTACAGTGAAAGTATTGAATAAATTATCGGATTCAGTAGCTGAATATCTCGGCAAGTTTCTGATGGAGCATTTCACCCCTGAGGTTTGATGCAATAATTTTCCCATCCCTGTCGAGAAGGAAATTGGCCGGGATAGACTCTATATTATAAAGAGGAACCACTATGGAGTTCCAGTATTTGAGATCGCTGACATGAATCCATCTTCCGAGTTTGTCTTCCTCAATTCCTTTCATCCAGGCCTCCCTTGTTTTATCGATTGAAACCTGATAGATATCAAACCCGCGGCTGTGATAGAGATCATAGGCTCTTACCAGGTTCGGATTTTCCCTCCTGCAGGGGCCGCACCATGCAGCCCAGATATCGAGTAAAACCACCGATCCTTTTGTGGAGGAAAGCCTGATGGTGTCTCCCTTCGGACCGGGAAGAGCTATTTCCGGGGCTTCCAGTCTGCCTGCCGGCAGGATGCCGGGATCACCCTGTTCCCTGACAAGCGCCACCAGTTCGGCAACCTGGTCGTGAAGCGATCTGACGGGCTCATAATCAGAGTACTGGCTCCACATTGACGAATCGACCTTTACAAAGTATTCCAGGTCTTTCTGGGGATTGAGAATATACTCTCCCGGGGCTACCTGCTGATATAATGCTACCAGGCTGACCAGGGAAGTGATGTTATCATCAATATATTTTCTGGTGAACAGGTTTATCTCGTTAAGATATCCCTGCGCCATGCTATCGAGCCTTTCCATAATAAGAGGCAGTTCGGGCTTTTCGAAATTCTCCATATAAAAATTGCGCAATGAGGAAAGCCTGTTAATGGTTTCCCTGAGTTTAATATTATAGGAGGACATGAGTTCTGTGCCTTTTGAACCCGAAATTGAAACGGGGTAGTTAAGTGAATCCCGGTGGGCGGTTATCTCAAGTTTTTCACCCGGTTCCAGCAGCATTGTAAGGAAGTTGGAATCAGAGGTTTTCAGCAGGTAAAATGAGGGGAATTCGATTTTTCTCCGGATGAAAAATGTGCCGTCATCCGCAACCGGAACAGAATCCACTGAAAGCAGCTCATTTGAGGAGAGTTCATCAAGAATGATGTAATCGCCTTTTATACTGTTTATAAGTTTGCCGTTAATTTCATTTATATTATTTTTGCAACCTGAGATTGTCAGGCCAGCAATAAAAAACAGTAAAAGTTTCTTATTCATTACGCCAGCGGATTTTGTGATTTTTTTCAAAATTAATGAACTGCAAAGTTATTCTTTTTTTGATGCCGCGAGAGGGATGGAAATTATAAAATTTTGTGCTGCTGCAAATGAGGTTTGCAATGTTGAAGAAAAATTGTTATCTTAAAAGACTTTTTATTCATTACAAAACGGTAATTATATGAGCTACATTAAGTTCGATAAAGGTCAGATTGTTAATCTTGAATACTCGCTTGGAAAGGAACTAATCAGGACGAACAGGGCCGGCTCATATGCATCCACGACGCTTGTTGACTGTAACACCCGCAAGTACCACGGATTGCTGGTTTGTCCGGTAGATGAACTCGGCGGGAGCAGGCATGTCCTGCTTTCCTCGCTTGATGTAACAGTCGTGAATAATGATAAGAGCTTCAATATCGGAATACGCAAGTACAAGGGAGATTATTACAGCCCGAAAGGCCATAAGTATATTGAGGATTTCGAGGCCGATGTAATACCGATGAGGATATACAGGGTCGGGGGCGTCCTTCTTAAGATGGAAAGGATACTTGTTCACTACGAAGAGCAGCTTCTTGTGAGATATACCATACTTGAAGCCTCAGATCCCATGAAGCTCCAGATACGCCCTTTCCTTGCTTTCAGAAGCATTCACCATCTCACTCATGCCAACCTGGCGGCAAATACCAAGGTCGAATTTATTAAGAACGGGATCAAATCAAGGCTTTATGATGGATTCCCTTATCTCCACATGCAATTCTCACAACCGGCTGAGTTTGTTCATGTTCCCGACTGGTACCTTGGTGTTGAATATACCGAAGAGCAGAAGAGGGGGTATGACTATTCTGAAGACCTTTTTACGCCCGGATTCTTTGAGGTTGATGCAAAAGAGGGAGACACCATCGTTTTTTCAGCGTCAACCCGCGAGGAAAAACCATCCGGATTCAAGACCAGATTCACAAAAACAGTATCAAGCAAGATACCACGCAACTGCTTCGTTAACTGTCTGGGAAATGCAGCGCAGCAGTTTGTTGAGAAAAGGGGCGAAGACACTCTGATTATCGCCGGTTATCCCTGGTTTGGATCATGGGGAAGGGATACCTTCATATCACTCCCGGGGATTGCCATGGCCCGCCACAAGCTTACACTCTTCAGGGAGGTGCTCGATACCCAGGTAAGGCGGATGAAGGACGGATTGTTCCCTAACATGGGCTCCGCCGGTAATTATGCCTTTAATTCGGTAGACGCACCACTGTGGTTCTTCTGGGCCCTTCAGCAATACACTTTCAGCGGCGGAACGGATTGCCGCGAACGATACGGCGACGCCGCAAAATCGGTGCTTAATGCATACAAGAACGGTACCGGATACAATATCCGCATGCGCGGGAACGGGCTTGTTTATGCCGATGCACCAGGAAAATCGCTCACCTGGATGGATGCGGTCGTAAACGGCGTGCCTGTTACACAGAGGAGAGGATTTGCCGTAGAAATAAACGCCCTGTTGTACAATGCAGTGTGTTTTGCCATCGAAATGGCCAGATCTGAAAAAGACAGGAAATTCATCAGGGAATATGAACACCTGCCTGAACTGATAAAGAAATCATTCCTTGAAATATTCTGGGATGACAAGACAGGCTACCTGGCTGATTATGTTAATGATGAAGAGGGAAGGAATACATTTGTCAGGCCGAATATGCTGATAGCCGTGTCTCTTCCTTATTCGATGCTGGAGAAGGAACAGATGAAAAAGGTTCTGGACATAGCCGATAAAGAACTGCTTACCCCAAGGGGGCTGAGAACCCTCTCTCCTGCCAATAAGCTGTATAAGGGATCATATTGCGGGAACCAGGAGCAGAGGGACAATGCCTATCACCAGGGCACGGTATGGCCGTGGCTCCTGGGGCCTTTCTGTGAAGGCTGGCTGAAGGTCTACGGTAATCAGGGTGTCAATAAAGTGAAAAAACTGATATGCGGCCTTGAAGAGGTTATGGCGGAGCACGGCATCAGTACCCTGTCGGAGATCCACGACGGTGATCCGCCTCATGCTCCGCGCGGCGCAATTTCGCAGGCCTGGAGCGTAGGCGAAGTATTGAGAATTATTAATCTGCTTGAAACGGAATATCCGGATGCATAAGAGAGAACGATCATGCGAGTGTTAATGTTTGGATGGGAGTTTCCGCCGCATATCTCAGGCGGACTGGGTACGGCAAGCTTTGGCCTTACCAAGGGCATGGCAACGCTCGATGACCTGGAGGTGATCTTCGTGGTTCCCAAAGCCTGGGGTGACGAGGATCAGAGCATGGTGCGGCTTATCGGTGCAAACAAGGTGCCGGTGGCTTTCAAACAGATTTATTACAAGGGTACAAGGACTCCTATTGAGAAAATTGAAGTTTCATCGAAAATAGTCCCTTACGTTGATCCTGAGGATTTCTGGAAGCTTGTGAGTTCAGAAGTCAGCGGACACCGCCTGTTCGTACAGACAAACAACAAGGGAATGATCGATTTTGCAGGAAGATACGACACAAACCTGCTTGACGAGATCTATAAATATTCAATTGTCGCCTCGGTCATAGCCGAGGAACACGACTTCGACATAATCCATGCCCACGACTGGCTTACTTACCCTGCAGGCATAGCCGCCATGGAAGTCTCTGGCAAGCCCCTGGTCATTCATGTCCACGCAACCGACTTTGACCGGAGCGGGGGGAACGTGAACCCCGATGTCTACCGCATCGAAAAAAGCGGAATGGATGCGGCATCAAAGATCATCACAGTCAGCAACCTTACAAGGGATATCGTTATAAATAAGTACAATATTCACCCTGATAAGGTGGAAACAGTTTATAATGCTGTTGAGCCTGTGAGCATATCGGATGATGTTGTTGTACAGAAGGGATTTGACGAGAAGGTAGTGACGTTCCTCGGTAGGATAACGCTTCAGAAGGGGCCTGAATATTTCATTGAGGCAGCCTATAAGGTTCTGAAGGTCATGGACAACGTAAGGTTCGTAATGGCAGGCTCGGGAGACATGATGGACAGGATGATTAGAAGGGCAGCATCGCTGAAGATCACCGACCGTTTCCATTTTACCGGATTCCTCCGTGGAAGGGATGTTTTCACCATGCTGGCAATGAGCGATGTGTATATAATGCCTTCGGTTTCGGAACCATTCGGGATATCTCCGCTTGAGGCAATGCAGTCAAATGTCCCGGTCATCATCAGTAAGCAGTCAGGCGTCTCGGAAATACTGACTCATGCCGTTAAGACGGATTTCTGGGATATAGATGCAATGGCTGACGCTATATATGGTATTCTGAATTATCCTGCCCTGGCAAGCATGTTCATCAGGAACGGCAAGGAAGAGGTTATCAGGCTGAAATGGGATAACTCAGCCAGGCACGTGAAGGATATTTACGAAAGAGTCATTTGGCAAAAATAAGTATTGAGATATGAACGCAGCAGGCAAGAAAGCAATTTGCTTCTACTTCCAGGTTCACCAGCCTTTCCGGCTGAAGCGCTACAGGTTCTTTGACCTCGGACATGATCATTATTACTATGATGATTTTTCAAATGAGTCAATAATGCGAAAAGTTGCAGGGAAGTGCTATTTGCCTGCCAATAAGATTATTATGGATCTCATTCAGAAGCATAAGGGGAAATTCAAGGTCGCATTCTCGCTGTCGGGGATCGTAATAAACCAGTTCCGGCTCTATGCTCCCGAGGTGCTTGAATCTTTCAAACAGCTGGCTGAAACAGGAATGGTTGAATTCCTTGCAGAAACGAATGCACATTCTCTTGCTTCGCTTAAAAGCAGGACCCAGTTTGAAGAACAGGTGAGCATTCACAGGGACCTGATGAAGACATACCTGGGTGTTGAACCGACCTCTTTTCGGAATACTGAATTGATCTATTCCGATCAGATCGGTTCATGGGTCAGCGACATGGGATTCAAGGCGATGCTAACTGAAGGCGCCAAGCATGTGCTCGGGTGGAAAAGCCCCAATTATCTCTATTGCAATGCTGTCAACCCAAGGCTCAAAGTGCTGCTGAGGAACTTCGTTCTCAGCGATGATATCGCATTCAGGTTCTCGAACAAAAGCTGGAGCGCATGGCCACTGACGGCCGACAAGTACGCTTCGTGGCTCAGCAAGCTTGCACCTAAAAGCGAGCTTGTGAATATCTTCCTTGATTATGAAACTTTCGGCGAACATAACTGGAAGGAGACAGGCATTTTCGACTTTCTTCAGCATATGCCGGGCGCCATACTGAAAAAGACAACATTTAAGTTCATGACACCCTCAGAGGTTGCTGACAATTTACAACCGGTTTCTGCAATAAGTGTTACATCACCGATTTCATGGGCTGATGAAGAACGCGATATTACCGCATGGCTTGGGAATGAACTGCAGGTTGCTGCTCTCGACAAACTCTATGAACTTACCGAAAAGGTCAGGAAGTGCAACGACGAACAGATGAACAAGGACTTTGAATACCTCCAGTCAAGCGACCATTTCTACTACATGGCCACAAAATTCTTTTCCGACGGAGCTGTTCATGCATATTTCAATCCTTATGAGACACCTTATGATGCATTCATGAACTATATGAACGTTCTCAGCGATTTTGAGATAAGGGTCAACAAATGCTTCCCGTCAACCAGCGAACAGGTTCAGATCTCAAAGCTGGAGAGCCTCATTAAGGAGAAGGACAGGATAATTGAAGAACAGGCTGAAGAAATAGATAAGTTCCGGGGTAAGAAAACCAGGGCAAAACCAGGCAGAAAGAGCACGGTTAAAAAAACAACAAAAACTTCCCTGAAGGAACTTGCCCATGAGCTCCTGGCTGAAACCAGAAAGGGAACTGATGAAAAAACGAAAAGGACAAAAACAGTAAAGAAAAAAACTACCCGTAAAACTGCAGCCGTAAAACCCGGGACCAGGAAAACTGTTACAAAAAAAGCTTCAAAAAAGGTCAGTGAGTAGTATATTTAGTCCATTCAAATCCAGAAATAATATAAAGAATGAAAGTTGATTTTATTTTCGAAACCAGTTGGGAAGTATGCAACAAAGTAGGGGGGATTCATACTGTTATCTCAACCAAGGCGCTTAACATTGTTGATGAGATTGGTGACAATTACATACTTATTGGCCCTGATGTATGGAGGGAGGATGCAAAGAACCCGGAGTTTATTCCTGACGATTCATTGTATGCAGAATGGAGGGGAAGGGCTGAATCGGAAGGATTGAGGGTCAAGGTCGGAAGATGGAACATAGCCGGCCGGCCGATAGTATTTCTGATTGACTTCACTCCGTATTTTGGCCAGCAGAACGAGATCTTCGCGCGTTTCTGGGAGACCTACAAGCTTGACAGCATTTCAGGACAGTGGGATTATATTGAACCTGCCCTTTTCGGATATGCGGCGGGGAAACTCATTGAAAGCTTTACTTCATTCTATCACGAACATCACAATATCATAGCTCAGTTCCATGAATGGATGACAGGAACAGGCATCCTTCACCTGGAGAAGAATGCTCCGTGGATCGCAACCTCCTTCACCACTCATGCAACAGTGCTGGGCCGGTGCGTTGCCGGAAATAACAGACCCCTGTACGGTAAGATGAAAGAATATAATCCCGGACAAGTTGCGCGCGAGTTCAATGTTGTTGCAAAACAGTCGCTTGAAAAAACTTCGGCAGCCGTTGCCGACGTCTTTACAACGGTTAGCGAGATCACATCACGGGAATGCAGCCATTTCCTCGGGAAAGATGTTGATATCGTGACGCCTAACGGTTTTGAAGATTCTTTCGTTCCGCCACCGGATGTCTTTGATGAGAGAAGGAATGTGGCAAGGGCAAAGCTGAAAAGCGTTGCTGAGGCAATACTCGGTTACAAGCTTGCGGATGACTGTGTGCTTGTAGTCAACAGCGGGCGTTATGAGTTCCGCAACAAGGGCGTGGATATATTCATCGACTCCCTTGGACACCTCAATAAAAAAGATCATAACCGGAAGGAATGCGTGGCGTTTATCCTGATGCCTGCTTACCATAAAGGTCCGCGCCAGGATCTCATTGATATTCTGTATAATAACGGCCCTGCCAACGGAGGCGACAGGTACCTCACGCACAGCCTTCATTATCCCGGCACTGATCCTGTTCTGAGCCGGATCCATTCCAATAACCTGCATAATAACCAGGACTCAAAGGTCAAGGTAATATTTGCGCCATCATATCTTAACGGGAATGACGGGATATTCAACATGCCATATTATGACCTCCTTATCGGTTTCGATCTGTCGGTGTTCCCGTCATATTACGAGCCATGGGGATATACTCCGCTCGAAAGCCTTATGTTTTCAATACCTACAGTTACAACATCTCTTTCAGGCTTCGGACTTTGGGTAAGGGATTATTTCAGGGAGCCGGGTCACGGTATAGCCGTGATCGAAAGGACAGATGATAATGAAAACAAAGTTGTCACCGAGATTAAGGATTTCATTTCAATGTTCATTAACCTCCCGGATAATGAAGTGCAGGAAGCCAGGAAGAAAGCTCATGAGATATCAAGGATAGCGATGTGGGACAGCCTTGTGGAGCATTATTTTAAAGCTTATGAGACAGCACTCGAACACAGCAGCGTAAGGAGAGAAGAACCGAGGGAATTCATCAGGTTTGTTGAAGCTGCGGGCATACCCATTCGTAAGCCGCATCAGGTTCCGGTGTGGAAAGATATTTATGTCCAAAGCGATGTGCCGGAGAAACTGGCCTCACTCAAATCACTTGCAAATAACCTGTGGTGGTCGTGGAATACTGAAGCTGAATCCCTTTTCAGACAGATGGATCCTTCACTCTGGGAAGAGGTAAAGCACAATCCGAAGCTTCTTCTTGAGAAGATTGATTACAAAAGGCTTCTTGTACTGGAGGATGATGAGGATTTTGTTTCCGGTCTCGAAAAGATCGATAAACAATTCAGCGAGTACATGAACCGGCCGGCTGATCCGGAAAAACCGTCCATCGCATATTTCAGCATGGAGTTCGGTATACATCCCTGCCTTAAGATATATTCAGGAGGGCTTGGGCTTCTTGCAGGCGACT
>JBFYPG010000039.1:0-3694 GCA_041303415.1 Bacteroidales bacterium | reverse complement strand
AGGAAGGGGAATAGGGCTTCTCAATAAAATAAAGGCATACCGCCTCCAGGATGAGGGAATGGATACCGTGCAGGCCAACCTGAAGCTCGGCTTCAGCGAGGACGAAAGAGATTACGGGGTAGGAGCCAACATCATGAGGGAACTGGGCCTGGGCAAAATAAAGCTCATCTCGAACAACCCCGTCAAAAGAGCAGGACTTGAAGGATACGGCATCAAAATAGTTGAAACGATACCTCTCATTATTGAACCCAATCCGCATAATCAGTTTTACCTCGAGACAAAAGCAAATAAAATGGGGCACACTCTAACGTGCTACAAGCATTTTGGCAAAGACTGATTTATTTATTAAATTTGTTATATATCAGATCTGACCACTTATGAAATCCCTCAGGATAGTTTTCATGGGGACACCTGAGTTCGCAGTTGCCACTCTTGGTTCGCTGCTGATGAATGGTTTTAGCGTGGTAGGTGTGGTAACTGCGCCTGACAAGCCGGCCGGCAGGGGAAGAAAGATTACCAAATCAGCCGTCAAGGAATTTGCCGAATTCAGCTACCTCCCGATAATCCAGCCTGACCACCTTAAAGATCCGGCCTTTATAAATACATTGAAAAAGCTGAAGGCTGATGTGTTTATAGTGGTGGCATTCAGGATGCTGCCGGAAATCGTGTGGAGGCTGCCTTCGATAGGTACAATTAATCTGCATGCCTCCCTCCTCCCGCATTACAGGGGAGCTGCTCCCATCAATCATGCCATAATAAACGGTGAAACTGAAACGGGAATAACCACATTCTTTATCGATGATAAGATTGACACAGGCAATATTCTGCTGCGAGAAAAAGTGCAGATATGCACATTTGAGAATGCCGGAGATCTTCATGACAGGCTGATGAGGCAGGGAGCCAAACTAGTGATAAAAACCCTTGAAGCGTTGGCAAAAAACAATATCAGGCCTCAACCACAGTCGAAGTTCATTAAATCAGGAGAAGTACTTAAAACTGCGCCGAAGATACTGCCTGAACACTGCATCGTTGACTGGAAGCGCGATCCTGAGACGATCCATAACCTGATCAGGGGACTCTCACCCTATCCCTGCGCACGGACCTTCATAAGAAGGGGGTCAGAAGTTCTTTCTCTCAAAATATATGAAGGAGAACCTGAGCAGGTAAATCATAAGTATAAACCCGGGCATCTTGTCTCTGACGGGAAACACTGCCTGAAAATAGCCTGCAGCAAAGGATTCCTGAATATCCTTACCCTCCAGATGGAAGGCAGGAACAAGATGAATACAGTCGAATTCCTGAGAGGCTTCAGGATCGCAAACTACTCTGTCCAGGTCAGTTGACCGGCTTCATTGTCCTGAGCCACAGCCTTGAGCCCGGTGATGGCTCCTCTCCTTCTGTAATCCGGTTCATTTCGCAGAGCTTGCTTTTCTTAATTCCGTATTGCTGGGAAATCGAATAGATGGTTTCGCCTTCAGCTACGGTATGTGTCTCTTTACCCGGCTCAGCCTTATCGCGTTTTGGCTGAAGATAAAGCATCTGACCGGCGGCAGGAACAAAATCATCACTGATCTCATTGTATCGTGCCAGCTCCCACCTGAGCAGGCTGAACTCCTTCCCGATCGTTTCACGTGTCTCTCCATCCATGACAATAATATACTGGATCCGGTTGTTTTCCAGTATCCTTTTATCCGCCTTCCTCTCACTAACCACATTCCCCCCCTTTTCAACTTCTTCAACTTCTTCAACCTCTTCAACCTCTTCCTTCTTAACGTCCGCAGTATATCCCATATCATAATAGTGAAGGTTCATCTCATCAATCTTCCTGATAAGCATGTTTGCATAATCGGGATTTGTTGCATATCCGGCTTTTTTCAATCCTCTTGCCCAGCCTTTATAATCAGTAACATCGAGATCAAAAAGGAAGATGTACCGGGAACCGCTCCGCAGGAAATCGGAATGATCATAGAAAGAATCCTCAGGCCTTTGATATTTCCTGAAACATTCATTCCTGCGGTCATCATGATGCCTTATTGCCGGGCCGGTCCAGTCGCTGTGGCACTTTATCCCAAAATGGTTATTTCCTTGACGGGCGAGGGTGCTGCGGCCGAAATCCGATTCGATCATACCCTGCGCAAGTGTAATGCTGGCAGGCACTCCCGTCCTTCTCATCTCGCTGATTGCGATATCCCTGTACTTCTCAATATATACAGCAGCATTTGGTTCCCCTGCAGACGGCTGAACAGCCTGCCTCGCCGGTCTGCATGAAGATATAATTAACAGTAATAAAGCAATATAAATGAATTGTTTTTGTCCTGACATAAAACGTGTTTTGGCAAAAATAAGAAAAAGGAGCCCGGATCCGGGGCTTATTTATTAACCACGGAGTAACACGGTGTTAATAACCGAGTTACACGGTTGTTAAAACAGTGAAACTCGTATTTAAACTTCGTGTAACTCCGTGGTTATTAACTATTGCAATTAATATTAACTTTATAACCTGAATTAAGGATGTTTGTTATGCTGAAAATCAGGAATATCACATGCAATTACAGGGAATATGAATCTGCTGAGGAACTTGGTCTGCCAGACAGGGAATTACTTAGTTCAGCAATTGAGGCCGCTAAAAATGCTTACGCCCCCTATTCAGGTTTCAGGGTGGGAGCATCAGTCAGGCTGGCATCAGGAAAAATAGTATCAGGCAGCAACGTTGAGAATGCAGCCTTCTCGTCGGGCATATGTGCAGAAAGAAATGCACTCGCAAATGCATCCGCGAACCATCCCGGCGATTTTCCCGTGGCAATTGCAGTAACGGCAATCTCGGAAAATGATCTTACTCCAGAACCGGTCTCTCCGTGCGGTAACTGCCGCCAGGTTATTGCCGAGGAGGAGGTAAGGAACGTAACAGGCATAAGGGTGATCCTCGGAAGCGCAAATAAGATTCATGTGATTGAAAAAGGAGGAGATCTTCTTCCCCTTCAGTTCAGCAGGGAGAACCTGAAGGTCACCCGCCGTTGATAACCAGCTGAAAACCGGCCCCGTGGATATTCTTAATGTTCAGCCTCGGATCGTCGGAGAGCATTTTGCGGAGCTTGGTGATATAGACATCCATGCTGCGAGCAGTAAAATAATCATCGTTCCCCCATATTTTTTTCAGCGCCATCTCCCTGCTAATAAGGGCATTCGGGTTGACCGCAAGCAGTTCAAGCAGCTGGGCTTCCTTGGGTGAAAGCTTTTTCTCATCATCACCAGATGAAAGGGTTCTGAGCCGCGCATTGAAGACAAATTTACCTATCTCATAAATATCCCTCGTGCCGCCCTGAAGATCACGCCGGGCAACGATGGCTCGTATCTTGGCAAGGAGGATATCGGTGTCGAATGGTTTGGTAATATAATCATCTCCTCCTGCACCGTAACCTTTCAGCACATCGTCCTTGAGTTTTTTTGCAGTAAGGAATATGATGGGGACGGAATTATTTATCTGCCTTATCTCGTTTGCGATAGTGAACCCGTCAACATGAGGGAGCATCACATCAAGTATGCAGATGTCAAACGATCCTTTCCTGAAATGCTCAACGGCATACTTGCCGTCATCGATCCAGTCAACGGAAAAATCATTTATTTCAAGGTACGACTTCAGAACGGTTCCGAAGCTGAGGTCATCCTCAACAAGAAATATTTTAACAGCTTTAGT
>JBFYPG010000038.1:0-14285 GCA_041303415.1 Bacteroidales bacterium | reverse complement strand
TAATTTTATTCCTTAATACCGAAATAGTATTATCTGCATAATTGGAAACGACAAGATCTGGTTTGACATCAGTGTCAATGTGACCAAGTACAACAAACCTGGGATCGACTCCAGTACTGAAATCGACCCTTGCAGCAAATGATCCTGCATCAATTGTCCCGGCAGTACTTGTATTCTTCAGTATTGAAACTGTATTTGTAGTATAGTTGGTAAATATCAGGTCAGGTTTTCCGTCAATATCAATATCAGCGATGATAACGCACTGCGGATTGCCTCCGGCAGTAAAATCAACCTTTGCGGCAAAGGATCCCGGACCAAAAGTGCCGGGAACACTTGTGTTTCTGAAAACAGAAATCGTATTGCTGCTGAAGTTTGCCACAACAATATCTTTTTTCCCGTCGCCGTCAATATCATCAGTGGCAACACTTACCGGATATGTACCGGCATCCATGTTGTAACGTGCTTCAAATGAGCTTCCTGACCAGGGATACATATCCGTAACATTCCTGATTATGGAAACATTATCGCTTTCCCTGTTTACAAATAACAGATCAGGCTTTCCATCCACATCAATGTCGCATACAGCACCTGCATATGGTTCTGAGCCAGCCGGAAAATCAATCTTCGTATCAAGTGACTGCGTATCAAAGTTCCTTATGCTCGAAAATGACACATCCCATGGTCTTGAAGTATATGCAGTCAATCCTCCTGCTGTAACGCTTATTGGCTGATATGTTGTTCCCGTCGGGACTGTCACCGTCAGCTCTGTCGTCGTAGCTGCAGTAACCGTTGCCCTCACCGCTCCAAACCATACTATATTATTCGCCGGTGTCGCATCGAAGTTTGTCCCGGTTATGGTAACTGTTGTCCCAACCGGACCGGATGCTGGTGAGAAAGATGTAATAGCCGGAACCTGCGAGCTTAATATGCTGCTTATCAGAATGAAAAATGCAGAATAATAACACTTCTTGAAAAGAGAGTGAAAGGCAGACCTATTCATAATTGAACAATTATATTTCTATGACTCCGGGATTCTCCCAAAGGTAACCAAGTATTCCGATAATAAAATGGGGAATAATCACCCCATTCTAAGATTCATGCAAACAATACATACATCATCGCAGCCAGCGCTGCTCCGACAAATGGTCCCAGAACCGGCACCCAGGAATATTTCCAGTCACTGTCCCGCTTCCCGGGTATCGGTAAAAAGAAATGCATTATCCTCGGACCAAGGTCACGTGCCGGATTGATTGCATAACCTGTCGGTCCGCCAAGTGAAAGCCCTATCCCCAGGACAACTATAGCTACCGGCAATGCATTCAGCGCTCCAAGCCCTACTTCCGGCTCAGCCATATAAAGGACTGCCAGCGCCAGAACATAAGTTCCGATAACTTCAGTGATCACGTTGTACCAGTAACTCCTGATATTCGGCATAGTGCTGAATACTGCCAGCTTCGAGTCGGCATCGGTTGTCGCATCAAAATGCTTCTTGTATGCCAGCCATACCAGACCTGCACCGAACATGGCACCCAGAAGCTGCGCGCTCATATATAAAGGTATCAGTGATGCGGAAAACTTACCTGCAAGCACAAGTGCAAGAGTTACGGCAGGATTAAGGTGAGCTCCGCTGACCGGGGCGGCAATTAATACCCCGGTAAAGACTCCGACCGCCCACCCGAAGGTTATCACTATCCATCCGCTGTTATTCCCCTTGGTTTTTGCAAGGAGAACATTTGAAACTACGCCGCCTCCGAAAACAAGGATCATGGCGGTTCCGAAAAATTCTGCGAAAAACTGGTTCATAGGTTATTGGTGATTGGTTATTAGTTATTGGTTAATAACCCCCTTTCCCGTTCCCCCCAAGGGGGGAAAGCTCCTCCCCCCCTGGGGGGAGGCCGGGTAGGGGGTTTTATTTATCTTCTGCCCATGCCTCTACAGCTTTCACTGCCCGTTTCCAGCCTTTGACAAGCGACACGGTTTCTTTTTCCTTAATGCCAGGGGTGAATGCCCGGTCGACTTGCCACTGCTTTCTTATCTCCTTAACATCCGACCAGTAATTCACTGCAAGCCCTGCAAGATAGGCTGCCCCCAGGGCAGTTGTCTCTGTTATTTTTGGCCTTACAACTTTTGCCTGGAGAAGATCAGCCTGGAATTGCATAAGGTTATTATTTACAGTTGCACCGCCGTCGACCCTCAGTTCCTTAATGTCAATCTTGGAATCCTTCTTCATAGCCTGAAGCACTTCAAGTGTCTGGTAGCAGATGCTGTCAAGAGCCGCGCGTGCGATATGAGCGCTTGTCGATCCGCGTGTGATGCCTGTTATTGTACCGCGCGCGTGCTGATTCCAGTAGGGAGCGCCTAATCCCGCGAAAGCCGGAACGAAATAGACTCCCTCGCTGTCCTTAACAGATGCCGCCAGCTTTTCAACATCCGACGATTTCTTTATTATTCCAAGTGAATCCCTCAGCCACTGAACGACTGCGCCGGCAATGAAAATACTCCCTTCAAGAGCATATGTGGTTTTATTGCCTATCTTCCAGCCTATAGTGGTCAGCAGCCTGCTTTTCGAATCAATCGGCTTTGAACCTATATTCATCATCATAAAGCATCCGGTACCATAGGTGTTCTTCACCATTCCGGGATCAACGCACATCTGTCCGAAGAGCGCTGCCTGCTGATCGCCTGCTATTCCGGCAACCGGGATAGCTGTTGAAAAGACTCCTGCTGTTTTTCCGTAAATCCCGCTTGAGGATTTTACCTCCGGCAAAACACTTGAAGGTATGTCAAATATCTTCAGCAGTTCAGCATCCCATTTAAGGGTATGAATGTTGAACAGCATCGTTCTTGATGCATTTGAGACATCAGTTACATGAAGTTTTCCGCCTGTAAGGTTCCAAACCAGCCATGAATCTACGGTGCCAAATGCAAGCTCTCCCTTTTTTGCAAGCTCTCTTGCTCCCTTTACATTGTCAAGTATCCATTTAACCTTTGTGGCAGAAAAATAAGCGTCAATAATAAGTCCCGTTTTTTTCTGGATTTTTGCAGCATGGCCATCCCTCTTAAGCTTATCGCAGAAGTCAGCTGTCCGTCTGTCCTGCCATACAATTGCTTTGTGAACAGGTTTGCCTGTTTTCCTGCTCCAGACAACAGTTGTTTCTCTCTGGTTTGTAATGCCAATAGCAGCAATATCACCACTTTTAAGTTTTGCCGCTGCTATTACCTTCTTTGCCACCTCTTCCTGTGACTTCCATATCTCAGCTGCATCATGCTCCACCCATCCGGGCTTTGGGAAATACTGGGTGAATTCTTTTTGAGCTGAAGCAACAGGCAATCCATCATGATCAAAGATGATTGCCCTTGAGCTCGTGGTTCCCTGGTCAAGGGCAAGGATAAATTTCTTCATATTATAAATAATTTAAAGTCAGGTTTTTATACTCTTCAAGCTGTTGTTCCTTCCACCTTCCGTCATGTTTTAACTCATCGGCCATAATGCC
Source organism: Bacteroidales bacterium (assembly GCA_041303415.1). Taxonomy (GTDB): domain Bacteria; phylum Bacteroidota; class Bacteroidia; order Bacteroidales; family VadinHA17; genus LD21. Next base: position 10,791 of record JBFYPG010000038.1, on the reverse strand, counting down.
GGCAACGTCCGGTGCAATCCTGAAGCTGGCACGAACATCAAGGAAAAGCGCTCTTGTCCTGCGGGCAAGCATATCCTCAAGGGTCCTCGGCATTTCATTCCTGCATATCCACACTATCTCAGCTTTAGTGTATGGAAGATCCGGGGTCAGCTGCTCTTCCAATGAAGGTTCTCCGCATATCAGTTTTTCAATTTCGACTGCCTTGCTGCCGTAGATTCTGAGGCGCTCTCTGTGCAGATCCGGATCATTCTTAAACAGGCTGATGGACTTAGTCACACATTTCCTGTTTTCAATCATTCCCGATTTTACAGCCCGGTCAAGTGTCTCTTCAGCCATACGTCGGTAAGATGTCCATTTTCCTCCAACGATTGAAACAAGTCCGGATTTTGAAATAGTTATCTTGTGCCTTCGCGAAACTTCCTTTGTTGCGGCAGGGTTATCGGGATTGGCTGCCAGCGGGCGAAGTCCCGCAAAAATGCAGAGCACATCTTTTCTTGAGGGAGGTTTAACCAGGTATTTTCCGGCATTACGGAGAATGAATTCAATTTCAAGATCGAGGGCTTTGGGTTCGAGGGTTATATCATCAAGCGGCGTATCTGTGGTGCCAACGACAACTTTACCATACCACGGAATAGCGAACAAAACCCTGCCGTCATCAGTCTTCGGGATCATAATCGCTGATTCGCTCTGAAGGAATGATTTATCCAGCACCAGGTGTACTCCCTGGCTCGGCCTGATCGTCGGCTTTGAATACGGATTATCCATCCTGTGGATCTCATCGGCGAAGACTCCGGTCGCATTAATAACAACCCCTGCCCAGATATCATATTTGCTGTGAGTTTCAAGGTTTTCGGCATTTACACCGGTTATCTTCCCTCTTTCATCTTTTAAAAGAGAGTTTACCCTGAAATAGTTCAGCACAGTTCCTCCCTTTTCAACACATGCTGATGCGAGTGCGATTGCCATTCGGGAATCATCGAACTGCCCGTCGTGATAAACAATTCCTCCCTTGAGTTTTTCCGGCTGAAGAAGAGGCAGCCGTTCAAGTGTTTTCGTCCTGTTTATGAAATATGATTTCCCGAGGCTCAGCCTTCCTGAAAGAATATCATAGAACTTCAGTCCGACGGTGTAAAGTATGACATCCCAGAGAGTATATACGGGAATAACGAACTCCTGGTTCCCTGTAAGATGCGGGGCATTCCTCAGCATTATGCCTCTTTCGTGAAGGGCCTCCTTCACCAGGAATACGTCTCCCTGGGCAAGGTACCTTACTCCGCCGTGAACAAGCTTGGTGCTCCTTGATGAAGTGCTCTTTGCAAAATCGGATTGCTCGAGAAGAATGGTTTTATAGCCTCTTGTCACTGCATCGAGTGCGATACCGAGCCCGGTGGCACCGCCGCCGATTACCAATACATCCCAGATTTTTTGCTTATTGCTCTGTAAATCAGCAACTAGATCATTGCGATTCATTTGTATTCAGGTGAGAAAATTGTGTATTAATGTTACTGAAAATAAATGAGAATGCAATGAAAGAGATGGCTCTTTATTTACTTTTTAATATAAACTACCCCCTACCCGACCTTCCCCCAAGGGGGAAGGCGCTTATGAAAGGAATCCTTTCCCCCCTGGGGGAAATAAGAAAGGGGATTGTTGATTTAAAAACAATATCGAATCTATTTCAGAATTTTCTTTATATGTCGCGGATTTCCGTCGTTTTTGGCAGGTTTGATTTTCAGTATTCTGCAGATGAGATTGTAGATGTCGACATTATCCAGCTGATCGAAAGAATATCCCTTTTTAAACGCCGGTCCTGCTGCATAGAATATTGCATGCATGTCGGAGTTCGCATTATCATACCCATGCGCTCCTCCCCTGTAAGATGACCCGTCGGAGCGCGTTCCTATGCTCCATGAGCTGTCTGCAATTACCACTATGTCCTGTATCCGTGGATGAGTCCCGTAATGCAGCCGGGCAGGCACATCAGATTTTGCATAAGCTTTCAGTCCTTTGACTTTATTCAGATAATATAACACGCTGTCCTTCTTACCCTCGACTGCATTGATGGTAAAAACGGGGTTTCCACCGAACACAGATGCTATCATACGTTCAGGAACGACAGTTCTAAGATTGACATATCTCTCAGGAGAAACCGGGCCCATTCCATGGTCAGACAGAACGATCAGGTTTATGCGTTCTGAATGAGGAAGTGAAGAGAGTTTAAACCGAAGAACTCCTATCAGGCTGTCGAGCCTCACAACAACTTTTTCAATCTCCTGTGAAACAGGGCCGGTATTGTGAGCCGTGGCATCAGGTTCATCAAAATATAGCGTCACAAAACCAGGCCGCTTACCCGGAGGATATGAGAGCCATTTCACAACGGTATCTATTCTTTCTTCGTAAGTAATGCCCTCATCATATTTCTTCCAGTAGTCAGGATGTTTACCTTTTATTGGCGCCTCGGAACCTACCCAGAAAAAAGATGCTGAAATTATTCCCTGGTTCATTGCGGTTATCCATATAGGTTCACCTCCGTAGAATGCCGGATTTTCAACAGCTGTCCTGTCGCCGATCCGGTAATAAAGACCCAGCTCCGGAGCAGGAAAATTATTGTTTACGAGTCCGTGATGGTCAGGATAAAGACCGGTTGCAATGGTATAGTGATTCGGAAATGTAACTGTAGGAAATGAGGGTATCAGCCGTTCAGCCTTTACTCCCTGCTTTGCAATTCTGTCAAGGTTCGGGGTGTCGTACAGATCGGGATAATCCCACCTGAAGGCATCCATTGATACCATTAAAACATAATTCTTATACGGCTCCCGGCTGTCGTTCCTGAAACCCGAAACCAGGATAAAAAAAATCAATAATATAAGTATGCTCCTGTATCTGGTGGTATTCATCTGTTAATTACTGTTGAATTACTCAACTAACGGAACTTAAGGCATGCAGGTGCCTTCATCTTTGCTGTGGCAACCGGACCTTCCGGCAAGCCTGTCGTGCTGTTTATCCTGTACACTGAGATCTGGTCCGATCTCTGGTTCCCGGCAAGAAGAAATCTGCCTGACGGATCAATGACAAAGTTCCTCGGCCAGATGCCACCGCATGAAGAACGTCCTGCAATACTTAAAGAGCCATCGTTATTTATTGAATATACAACAATTGTATTCTCCCCGCGGTTCGATCCGTAAAGAAATTTCCCGTCGCCGCTTATATGTACATCAGCACAATAGCTTTTCCCTCCAAAGCTTTCCGCCAATGTTGTCAGTGTCTGTTTAAGTTCAAGCCCTCCGTTCTCATCCACATCAAACAACATCATCGTTGAGCCCAGCTCGTTTATCAGGTACATCTTTGAACCGGAGGCATTGAAGGTAAAGTGCCTCGGACCTGATCCTTTCTCAACATTTACGATCCCGTTCTCCTTCAGGACCAGCTTCCCCGAGCTGACATCCAGGTCGTAGATCATGATCCTGTCGAGGCCCAGATCGGTCACATATACATGTTTTCCGGCAGGATCCTGCTGAATCATGTGCGGATGTGAAACATTTACAGTGTCAGTTTCGTATAATATAGAATCGACCACTCTTACCGGGATTCCCTTATCATCAAGCTTTACGACAGCTATCGATGCACTTCCGTAATTTGCCAGGAGGAGGAAGCCGCCGTCAGCAGAGAGGGAGATATAGCATGGTCCGCCGTAAGGGACCAGGAGTCCGGAGAGTTTTTCACCTTGTCCGTCTGCGTTGTACCTCAGGGTTGTGACTCCTCCTCCCTGCTGCCCGTTAAACTGATCCACCTCATTCAGGGCATAGATAAGGCTTTTATCTTCTGAAAAACAGAAGTAAGAAGGAGACGATCCTGCATCCGATTCAGCTTTAAGTTCCATTCCCCCGGTACCCGGATCGAAAGCAAAAACAATTAACCCTTTCTCATCACCTTCCGTGAATCCTCCGGCAAACAGAGTCAGGTTCTTTTTGCAACCAGTACTTAATATTCCCATCGAAAGTAGAAGTATGTAAATAACTGTAACTCTTTTTCTCATTAATAATTGTTTATCTGACTATAAACCACGGAGTTACACAGAGTTAAAACGGAGTTGCACTGTTTTAAAACCGTGTAACTCCGTGGAAACACCGTGTAACTCCGTGGTTAAATTAAATTTCGAAACTGTCGCATTCACGGTATGCCTCAATCACACGGGCTTCGCCCTCCTTTGTGCCTCGCTGGCTGATACCATGTTCCATACAGAGTACACCGTCGTAACTTTTGCTATTGATGTATTTGAAGATATTCTTATAGTTTATCTCGCCTGTTGTGGGCTCATTACGACCGGGGTTATCACCCAGGTGAAAGGCTGCTATCTCGCTCCACGCTGCTTCTATATTGGGTATCAGGTTGCCCTCTGTTATCTGCTGGTGATACAGATCATCAACGATTTTGCATGAAGGCCTGTTAACAGCCCGGCATATTGAATATGCCTGGGGTATCCCTGTCATGAATAACCCGGGGTGATCCCTCAGCGTATTAAGAGGTTCAAGCACTATAATCATTCCTGCCGGCTCGGCGATGTCGCAGCAGTATCTCAGGTTGTCGATCACATTAGCTGTCTGAACATCCCTGTGAAGCTTCTCATCATACCTTCCCGGAACCATAAGAGCCCATTTAACCCCTGTTCTCTTAAAGCACTCCACACCCTCTTTGGTCTTGTTGATCAGCATCTCCCTGGTTTCAGGCTTATTGAGCACAAATGATGTTGCTGCAAAATCAGCATAAAGCACAAACGGCCCCAGGATCATACCCAGGCGGCTGATCTCATTTACGATCTTCTCCTGCTCTTCAACCGGCCTGTTCATCAGCCCGTTATCAAACATTGCCCTGAAACCCATATCACTGCAGAACTTGATATGATCAACCGGATCTGTTCCGGCATGCTGCCTGAACATCCCGATGGAGGGTGCATACCTGAGCTTAAAGGGGGCAACAGGTTCCGGGGCTTTCGTTTTCTTCTTATCCTGCTGGATTCCGAAAACTGCAGGAGCAGCAATGATAGCCGCTCCCGTTGCAGTTGCTTTTTTAATGAAGTCTCTGCGTGAGTTATTCATAAGAAAGATATTTACACTGTTTCAGTTTCAGGTCTGCGGAACATAAGGTTCACCGGCGACAGGTACAGCTTTCGGGATGTCAACATTTCCAAACTCAAACACCTGTGGCCCGAGCTTAAGGTCGGAGTTCATCATTTCGTCCCAGGTTGTCTCCTTGCCCGTGTATGCCGATATTCGGCCCATGATAGCGGTAAGGGTCGATATTGCGGTATTCTCCAGTTCATTGAACGGCTTTCCTGTGCGGATGGCTGTTACCATGTCAATATGCTCCTGAACATAGGGATCCATCAAATTTTTCGATGATGGTTTGCCTTCTTCATCGAGCGGGTAGGCATATTTCCACACCTCGTTGCCTGCCATGTCGAAGATCGCATCGTTGCAGTTGGTATATCCCTTTGTACCCTGTATTCTTTCGGAGACGTTGTTTGCGCATCCGTTTATCTGGCGGCACATGCTGTGCAGATGCATTCCGTTCGGGAATTCGAAGTCAACAGAGAAATTATCGAACTGGTCGCCGGTTACCCTTCTCTGCCTTGATCCCATTCCTACAGCTTTTACCGGATGTGAGCCGGTGAACCAGTTGACGACATCGAGGTTATGAACGTGCTGTTCAACGATATGGTCACCTGAGAGCCAGGTCCAGTTGACCCAGTCGCGTATCATCCACTCCATTTCGGTCCACTCCTTGTTTGCATCCCTGTGCCAGAGCTTCGACTGGTTCCAGTAGGCGTTGGCACCAACAATCTCACCAATAGCTCCTCCCAAAACCTGCTGCCATGTTGCGACATAATTTCGCTGGTGGCGGCGCTGTGTGCCTGTCACTATTGTCAGGTCCATCTCTTTTGCCCTTAGGGCTGTTGCCATTACCGATCTTGCTCCGACAGGATCAACGCACACGGGTTTCTCGGTGAAGATGTGCTTGCGAGCTGCTACAGCAGCTGCCAGGTGATCGGGACGGAAATAAGGCGGGGTAGCCAGTATAATGATATCGACACCAGACTCAATTACTTTCTGGTAAGCATCGAATCCGACAAAGCAGTTCTCCAGGGGAACTTCCTGTCCTTTTTGCTTGAGAATGGCTGCCCTGCACTGGTCAACACGATCCTGGAAGGTGTCGCCGATGGCAACCACCTGGAGATTCGGGCCTGCACTGAGGAAGTTGATTGCAGCTCCCGTGCCGCGGCCGCCGCAGCCGATCACACCGGCCTTGAGCACCGGTCCGTCCGGGGCAAGGTCAAGCCATGATACTTCCGGAATCTCTTTTTTGGGTTCACGGGCGCAGCCTGCAATTATTGACGGAACAACTATCCCTGCTGCCCCTACGGTTGCAGCTTTGCCCAGGAAATTACGTCTTGAAATACTTGATTTTTTCATTTGGTTAGGATTTATGGATTTTAAATTTACAATTTTCCTGTCTTTTTATCAAATTCACACACAACTCTGAATCCGACATGGTAACAATCGGAATACCACCAGATGCTCTTGGGCATCTGCGGATCAGTTTTAAGCCACTCTGCCGTGCGTGTAAAACTGCGTGTTGCACTTCGAACGTTTCCTGCCATATTCAGGAATGAACCGCCGCGAACAACATGCTCCTCTCCCGACTCAGGTCCCTTCGGATCCCTTACAATTCCTTCAGGATAAAGCGAATAGGCATCAGGCTGATACCAGTCGGAGCAGAATTCAGCTACGTTACCCGTCATGTTTTTAAGTCCGAACGGATTTGGCTTTACAAGTTCAGGTGGTTGAGTCCTTGCCGGACTGTTGGCTTTATAGATAATGTATGAATTTATAATCGCAGTATCGTTTTTTGAAATTTTTGCCCTGAACCCGGTTTTCTGAAAATTTTCAGGATCGCCCGCGAAGAAGTAGGGAGTTGCTGAACCTCCCCTGCATGCATATTCCCACTCTGCTTCGGTAGGGAGGCGGTATGTCTTGCCTGTTACCTGGCTGAGCCATCTGCAGTATGTCTCCGCGGCATGCCAGGTGAATGAGATTGCCGGGCGGCGGCCCAAACCCCATCCCTGGTCGGGCTGCCCGTATGGCGGAGTGGCTCCCGATATTGCATCGGCCGGGGCTGCCATGCCCGACCTCATTGCTTTGGTATCTGTCGATTTCCCCTCAGCAGAGGTCTGTGCATAGAAAGCCAGGTACTCGTCCCAGGTTACTTCAACTTCCGCCATGAAAAAAGGAGTAATCTCAACATCTCTCACCGGACCTTCGTCTTCCTTCCTGAAAGCTTCGCCGCCAGGGCTTCCCATCCTGAATGTTCCTCCCGGAATTGCAATCATATCGAAGGTGACAGAAGAATTCGGGATCTGCTCCGTAAATGATGCAAACTCCGTGATTTTTGCGGATTCCGTAAAAAGTTCCTTTGGTGCTGAGGGAGTCGCACCGAATGTGGTATTGCTGCCATGGGTGTAGCCTTCAATGTAATGGCCGGCATTGAGGTGACAGTTTATGCAGTGCAGTTCCGGGGTTTTTTCTGTCTGCTTATAATAAAGGTGTGCATCTTCACCCTCTTTTGTAAGCGCAAGCGGAAAGAGATTTTCGTGGCATTTGATGCAGCTGCTTTCAAATACATGCCCCCTGGCAATTTCAAGCCTTCCCCTGTCGTTCCAGTCGAATGATGCTGAATCCTTTGTCCAGTAGCTCCATAGATCACGCAGACCTGTTGTTCCTTTTTCCCAGAGGTAATTCTCTCCTTTCGGGGGAAGATGGCATTCAACACATGCTGTCCTGTATCCCGATTCTGTTTCATAATGGACCGACCGCCTCCACGACATATCCGCAGCAGGGTGAATATGGCACGAAACACAATATTCATTTCTGGAAGTGTTGACAAGCAATTTGTTCATTCCCAATATGATCAGGATGCCAGCAACCAGCCCGGGAACAAACCATATAAGGAATTTCTTCATAACCTATCAATAACCGGATGAAGTTAAAAAAATATCTGTTATATAAGAGAAGTTGAGGTATTTTTAATTCTTTATTTAACCACGGAGTTGCACAGAGTTAAACGGAGTTTCACGGTTTTAGAATAATCAGATTATTACTCTCTTGATACCATCTTTCAATGATACAACATTGAAATTGATCAGGAATCCAATGCGGCATTCTGCTAATTTCATATAGGTCATGAGCTGAGCCATATGTACCGGATTAATAGCATCGACTGATTTTATTTCAATTATGATAATGCCTTCGACCAGAAGGTCAATCCTGTACCCAAGATCCATTTTCTTTTCTTCATATATCAAGGGCATAGGTTTCTGTTTGATGGCAGTTATACCTGTTTTTTCAAGCTCATAATGAAGACACTCTTCATAAGCCGATTCAAGTAATCCAGGCCCAAGTTTGCTATGAACCCTATAAGCACAATTAAGTATTGAGCCAGTCAGCTCTTTGTGTAATAATTCCATGATAATTAACGTTAGCGAGACATTATAAAGATAATTTAAATCATTCTTTCACACAAGGTATTTTTGTTTTAAACCGTGTTACTCCGTGTAAAACTCCGTGTAACTCTGTGGTTTAAGCAATTAAATTGAGAAGATAAAAATTAATACTTTTGTTATCTGATTAGTAATAATATGAAACGAATATATTTTCTTACTCTGACTCTGGCTCTCACTCTTACTCTTTCTGCTCATCCATGGAAGCCGTCGCATTATGTGATTGTTGATACTGACGGAGGGATTGATGACATGAGAGCAATATGCATGCTTCTGGCTTCTCCTGATGTGAGAGTGCTGGCAATAACAGTTTCCCCGGGGGTACTTTCTTCAGGCAATGCATATATCAAAACAAGAAGCCTCCTCAATTCATTTTACCACGAGGGGATCCCTGTTGGAATAAACAGGAACAGCAAATATAAATCAGAGGAGCTTCCGGTTGCATTTCAATCACACTGGGGCGTTGAATCAGGCATTGATCCTTCAGTTGCACCTGATCATCTAAGCCTGATTTCTGAAATTATCAATGCCGAAAAAACAAAGATCACTTTCATTTCCCTGGGCAGTATGACAACCGCATGGGATGCGCTGAGGAGCACCCCTGAATTTCGTAAGCAGGTAAGGGACTTCATCTGGAGCGCCGACGGCTTTGAAGACAAAAAAGGATTCAACTATAGTATTGATAAAGAAGCATCAGCAAAGATACTAAGGCAGGAAATACCTGTAAAAATTGTCAGAAAATTCAATCTTACCGATCCCGGGTTTTATAACGATGACCTAATCAGATCAATTATAACTGTCAACACTCCGTATGCAAAAAAGATAAATGAGTTCTTCAGGTCTGACCTTGCAAAGTCGCATGAATTCTCATATGAGGGGGCTGATGACATGATCCCGGTTTTTCTGCATTATCCCGATCTGTTCATAAACAAGGTAATCGGCAATATTTCCGACTGCACACCTTCTGATGAACCGGGCATCAAGACAGCTCTGATGATTATCCTCAGGGGAGAGACCGTTGAAGCCAACCAGGTCATAAAGGTATTCCCGTCTGATCCCTCATTTTATTTTGATGATATTAATCCGGCAGTAAATGAAATAGTTGAGCTTTTTGGCATGAGTGAATGGACATCCGGGGTGATTGCCAACGAGCTTCACAGGCACCTGGGTGTATACACTGTTATAGGCGTGAAGATGGGTATCAGGGCAAGGGAATATTTCAATACCGGTGTTGATGAATTTAACGCCATCTCCTACGCAGGCTCAACACCTCCGTTAAGCTGCATGAACGACGGCATCCAGGTGAGCACCGGTGCAACACCGGGACATGGCTTGCTGACAGTCAGGAATGATACACTTTTACGCCCGGCAGTTGATTTCACATATCTTAACCGTACAATACGGCTTACCCTGAAACCGGAAATCGCTGAAAAGATCTCATCAGAGCTTAAGGAAATAAACTTCATTTACGGACTCGACAGCAATATCTACTGGGAGCTTGTAAGGCAGTATTCATTAAAATACTGGAAAGAGCTTGACAGGCATGAGATATTTATAATAGAGGCGTTAGGGCGTTAAGGCATTAGGGCGTTAGGGCATTAGGGCGTTAGGGCATTAGGGCATTAGGGCGTTAGGGCGAAAATAGCTACATTGCTATTTCTTGCCTTAAAGCCTTATTGCCTTATCGCCTTATCGCCTTATTTATTATACCCGTCAAAAAAATCATTCCCCTTGTCGTCGGTCATTATAAAGGCGGCCATGTTCTCGACCCTGATCTTCCTGACCGCTTCCATACCAAGATCTTCGAAATCGACCATCTCAACCGACTTGATGTTCTCAGCTGCAAGGATAGCCGCCGGACCGCCGATCGATCCGAGGAAGAATCCGCCGTATTTCCTGCAGGCTTCAATCACGCCCCTGCTCCTGTTTCCTTTGGCAACCATGATCAAGGAACCACCAAGGCTCTGGAACTGGTCAACATAGGTGTCCATTCGTCCGGCAGTTGTGGGACCGAAGCTTCCTGAAGGCATTCCTTCAGGTGTCTTTGCAGGACCAGCATAATATATCGGATGGTTCTTGAAATATTCAGGCATCGGTTTCCCTTCGTCTATCATTTTTTTGATGCGGGCATGGGCGATATCGCGGGCAACTATAAGGGTTCCTTTTAAATTGAGCCTGGTTTTGACAGGATATTTTGTGAGTTGGGCAAGCACTTCCTTCATGGGCCTAGATCGGAA
>JBFYPG010000037.1:0-53033 GCA_041303415.1 Bacteroidales bacterium | reverse complement strand
AAAGTGCATTTGCATAATCGGGATGCAGTCCGACATTTTCTCCAATTTCAGCAACTTTTATTGGATTATGATAATTCTGGCCAATGTAAATCGCTATTCGTTCCACCAGGCTTATTTCATTCAGATGTATAGGGGATTGAACAATTTCCTTTTTTGACAAATTACTTACAGCCATTCGGTGCAAGCGGGAACGCATCTCCAGCAGGGCAACTTCAGAAGAATTATTTTTATTAAGGTCATGAAACCAGTTATTTAAGAGGAACTCATCAAACAATGAGGAATTCTCAGAAGCTTCGAAGAGAACTTCGCCCTTTAATATTCTGTCAACAAATGAAGCCGGGAGTTTCCATTCCAGAAACTGAGAAAAAGGGATTGTGCATACATAATATGGCTTGGTCCCCTCAAAATTTATTATCTGGTGTGGAACCAAGCCCCAGAAGATTGCAAGCTTTTTAGCAGGAATAGTAATTTTTTTATCCTGAATAAGATAAGTAACCGTACTTTCAGGAGAATAATTGATTTCAATCTCATTGTGCCGGTCAGGCTTTCTCATTAAACAAGGCGACCAGATCTCGCAGGTTAATCCATATGGTAAAAATTCATTCCGTTTTTCATTAAATGTTTTTAAATTCACGGAATTCGATATATTTATATCCATAAACAGGTGGTTTTAATGTAAAAACGAGGCTAAATTTGGATAAATATTTCAGAATATCAAAGGATATCGAATGATATTTTGTGATATTAAATTGATAATTGCTTAAAAAAACGAAAAGGAACGAAAAAATTGAAAAAAAACAGGAAAACGTTGGCGCGCTTCCCTGTTGAAAATGCAGTATTAAAATGTCGTCTAACACTACAGTTTGCAAAGGTAAAAAAAATATTGCTGATTCAACTCTTGTTGAACGAACTTTTTTTCTCTGCTTCCTGTAAATAATACTACACATTTTCATTTCAGTTTTTTATTGTACTTGTAAGTATTTAAGGTATTAACTTTTCTCTGAAGACTAACATTCAAGGTTAGTCTTCGGGTGAATTAAAGTATGGCTGAGGATTTTATTGTACTACTATTATTAAAATGACTAAAAAGAACCAATTTATTCTTTCGATCGATCAAAGCACCTCGGCTACTAAAGTGATGCTTTTTGATGCATCGGCGAATTTAGTTCATCGGGTAAGTTTGGGACATCACCAATTCTATCCGGCAGAAGGATTTGTTGAGCATGATGCTGAGGAAATATTTGAAAATACAGTTACCGGCATGCTGGAAGTGTTAAAGGCCACGGGGAAAAGCGCTTCTGATCTGGCTGTTGTTTCAATAACAAATCAAAGGGAAACCAGCCTCATTTGGAACCGAAAAACCGGTAAGCCCATTGCCAATGCTGCAGTCTGGCAATGTAAGCGTGGTAAAGATTTCTGCAAAACTTTGAATGACCAGGGGTATGGTCCAAAAATCAGGGAAAAAACAGGATTATTAGTCGATCCGTATTTTTCAGCAAGTAAACTTCGGTGGCTTATAAATCATGTTGAAGGAGCCAAAGAATCAGCCCAAAAAGGCGATTTGCTGCTGGGTACCATTGACAGCTGGTTGCTTTGGAAACTGACCAATGGCAAAGTACATGCAACTGATTTTTCAAATGCATGCCGGACAATGCTTTTTAATATCAACACACTGAAATGGGATGATGAACTGATTGCGTTGTTTGATCTGCATCCGTCCATGTTTCCTGAAATAAAGTATAGTGACCAGATTTTTGGAAATACAGAACCAATGGTTGTGTTTGACGAACCTGTGGCAATTGCCGGATTGCTTGGTGATTCACATGCCGCCTTGTTTGGTCAGAATTGTTTCGAGGCTGGAATGGCCAAAGCTACTTACGGTACGGGTTCTTCCATCATGATGAACATTGGCAACGAACCTGTTGAAGCTCCTCCGGGTCTGGTAACATCGGTTGGTTATGGCCGTGCCGGGAAAATTGATTACGTCTTCGAAGGAAATATTCATTGTACCGGCGACACCATTAACTGGCTGGTAAATGATATACAACTGATTTCAAATGCTGCCGAATCAGAACAACTTGCGTTATCGGTAAACGATAATAACCAGGTTTATTTTGTTCCTGCTTTCGTGGGTTTGGGAGCACCCTACTGGGATAATCAGGCCCGGGCTTCCATCTCGGGAATGGCGCGAAATACAAAAAAAGCACACATTGTCCGGGCAGCACTCGAAAGCATTGCCTACCAGATAAAGGACCTGATTGACCTTATGGTTGAAAATGCCAGTTTTCCGATCCGCGAAATGCGTGTTGACGGTGGACCAACCCGGAATAATTTTCTGATGCAGTTTCAATGCGATATGCTTCGCAAGGAAGTAGTCCTCAGCAATATTGAAGAGATTTCGGCTTTGGGTGCAGCATTTATGGCAGGATTAGCATGTGGTTTGTGGAAAGATTTGGATGAAATAAAAACACTTCGGAAAACAGACAAAACTTTTAAACCGGCAATGCCGGCAAATGAAGTTGAAAGGCTTTATTCAGGATGGAAAATGGCTGTCAGACGAGCAAGATTAATTGAATAACGAACCAATAAAATATTTAAATTATGGAATTAAAAAAACAATCGTTTGGCGTAATTGTCGCCACACGGAACATCTTCAACTTTCAGCTGGCTGTTGGAGCGCGTAAAAAAGTACTCTCAAAACTTGATGAAATAGGTTTCGGAAGCGTTATCCTTCCTGAAAACGAAACCCCAACGGGTAATATAGAAGGGTATGAAGACGCCATAAAATGCGCCCGCTTTTTCAAACAGAATGCCGATAAAATTGATGGAATCATTGTTGTGCTTCCCAATTTCGGAGATGAACTGGGTGTGGTAAATATCTTAAAAATGGCCGGTCTGAATGTTCCTGTGCTGGTTCAGGCGTGCGACGATGACAACGATAAAGTGGATGTAAAAAGCCGCCGTGATGCTTTCTGTGGAAAACTTTCAGTTTGTAACAACCTGTATCAGTATGGTATTAAATTTACTGATACAACTTACCATACTTACAGTCTTGACAGCGCTGAATTCACAATCGACATTTATAAATTTGCAGCAGTCTGCCGTGTTGTCAAAGGAATGAAAGGCCTTCGCGTGGGTGCTATCGGAACCCGTCCCATTGGTTTTCAAACCATGCGTTTCAGCGAGAAAATTTTACAAAAGTCTGATATAACAACCGTCCCGGTTGATATGTCGGAAATAATTGCCGCGGCCGAAAAAATCGATGTCAATGCACCAGAAGTTGCGGAAAAAGTTGAAGCTATTAAAAAATACGGAACCTGTTCCATCCTTCACGAAGGTCAAATTTCAAAACAGGCACGCTTTGGCCTGGCTGTTGAACGCTGGATTGAAGAAAACAACATCAATATTTCTGCTCTTCAATGCTGGGAGTCGATTGAGAAAAATTATGGTTGTGCGGCATGTGTAACAATGAGTATGATGGGGGAAAAACTGATGCCTTCGGCTTGCGAGGTGGATGTAGCCGGAACAATAGGGATGTATGCACTTGCTTTAGCGGCAAGTAAACCTTCAGCTCTGCTCGATTGGAACAACAATTATGGCGAAGAACGCAACAAAGTAGTTTGTACACATTGCAGCAACTACCCGAAATCGTTTTTTGAAAACGAAATTGAAATCGGAAGCCTCGATATCCTGGGAACAGTTTTAGGCCAGGAGGATACTTTCGGCGCTGTTAAAGGCAAGGTTGCATCGGGGGAAATGACCTTTTTCCGCATTTCTACCGACGATACAAAAGGGATAATAAAAGCTTACCTCGGAGAAGGCCGGATTACCGATGACCCTTATGGAATGGACGGAGGAATTGCTGTTTGCGAAATCCCAAATCTGCAAACCCTAATGAAGTATATGTGTAAAAACGGTTTCGAACACCACGTGGGAATGGTTCGCGGCCATGTTGCCGACATTCTCGAAGAAGCCATTGGTAATTATCTGGGATGGGAAGTCTATAAACACCAATAATACTAAAGCGATATGGTACTGGTTCATAATTATACATTAGCTGTTTTCTTTTTTGTGGTTGCCATGACCTGCTGGGGATCGTGGGCCAACACACAAAAGCTGGCTGCCAAAAGCTGGCGATTCGAACTTTTCTACTGGGATGTGGTATTGGGTTTACTTATGTTTTCACTAATTGCTGCATTTACACTGGGAAGTATGGGAAATGAACCCGGTGGCAGAACTTTTATGGAAGACCTGGCATATGCTGATGCCAGGAGCATTGCATACAGTATGTTGGGTGGGGTTATCTGGAATATCGGAAATTTATTGCTTGTAGCCGCCATCGCAGTTGCCGGACTGGCAGTTGGGTTCCCGATCGGAGGAGGAATTGCCTGGCTGGGTGGAACTATTCTTGGTTTTACCATTGAAATAGCAACCAAGGGAAGCAGCAATAGCAATCCATGGCTGCTTTTCACCGGAATGGCGTTGGCCATTATTGCAATTTATCTGAGTATGTTATCCTATAAACAACTGGCAGCTTACCAAAAGAAAGCCAGCCTGAAAGGTATTGTCCTGTCGGTTTTGGCTGGTTTGTTTATAGCTCCGTTTTATACAATTACCATGTACGGAATGGACCCCGCTTTCGGGTTAAGTGGTGCAGGTACTTTAACTCCCTATTCCGGAGCCGTATTTTTTGCACTTGGAGCTTTTTTGAGCACGTTTATTTTCAACCCTTTCTTTATGGCACGACCGGTGCAAGGGGCTCCGGTAAGGATGAGTGAATATTTTAAAGGTTCGTTTAAATCACATTTCTGGGGCGTTTTGGGTGGTTCAATCTGGATGTTAGGGATGGTGGTAAGTTTCATGTCTTCAGGCGAAGGATCTACTATTGCTTACGCCCTGAGTAATGCTGCCCCTGTTGTGGCTATACTTTGGGGTGTGCTTGTGTGGAAAGAATTTAAAGGAGCCCCAAAAGGAACCAATGCACTATTGGTCACCATGTTCGTTCTGTTCCTGATTGGGCTGGTATTCATTACGATGTCGAATTCATAGAGAGTATAAAATGACAGGGGTAAAAGAGTTAGTCAGGTTAGCGGTTTTGGTTAGGAGGAGAACGGTAGAGGTTGTGGGAAAAGCCTCCGGTGGCCACATCGGAGGCTCCCTTTCCTCTGTTGATATTTTGGTTGCTCTACATTTCGCAATCATGAACATCGACCCGGAAAATCCTGAAATGAAGGGGCGCGACCGCTTTATTATGAGCAAGGGGCACTCGGTTGAGAGTTATTATTCAACACTCGAAAGTCGTGGTTTTATTACTTCAGAAATGCTGGACACATACGGACAATTTAATTCAATACTTGCCGGCCATCCTACACGTAAGGTTCCCGGCATTGAATTTAATTCAGGTGCTTTGGGACATGGATTATCGGTTGGTGTCGGGTTGGCTATTGCAGCCAAACGTTCAGGAGAAAGTTATATGACCTGGGTGTTGATGGGCGATGGGGAACATGGCGAGGGCTCAATTATGGAAGCTGCTGCCTCTGCCGGACATTACAAACTAAGTAATCTCGCGGCCATCATCGACCGCAACAATTTACAGATCAGCGGACGAACCGAAGAGGTTTGTGCCATCGACGATCTGGAAGGAAAATACCGGGCGTGCGGATGGAATGTTGTTTATTGCAACGGCCACGATATGAATGGATTACTGCATGTTTTAAAGAACGCTAAACTGTCGGAAAAACCAACTTTAGTAATCGCGCACACTGTAAAGGGGAAGGGTGTTTCATTTATGGAAAACCGCGCCGACTGGCACCATAAAGTACCTACAAAAGAACAACTTGAACAGGCATTTGCAGAACTTGACAAACAAATGGAGGAAATAGAAAATGGCAGATAAAGTTATATCATGCCGAAAAGCTTTCACAGATACTATACTCCGTGAAGCGAAAAAGAATCCCGACATTTTTGTAGTTACATCCGATGCCCGGGGCAGTGTAACACTTGACGATTTTGTTAACTCCCTGCCTGAACAATTTGTTGAAGTGGGGATAGCAGAGCAAAATGCAGTTGGTGTCGGAGCTGGCCTGGCTTTAGCCGGGAAAAATGTATTTGTTTGCGGTCCAGCCTGTTTTTATTCTGCCCGAAGTCTGGAGCAGATAAAAGTTGATGTGGCTTATACCAAAACCAGCGTGAAGATTATAGGTGTGAGCGGTGGTGTTAGTTACGGGGCTTTGGGGTCAACCCACCACAGTTTACACGATGTGGCGGTAATGCGCACTTTCCCCGATATGCATGTTTATTTACCTGCCGACAGGTTCCAGACTGAGAGACTTACGGAATACCTCGCCAATTCTGACGAACCGGCTTATGTGCGCATGGGCCGGAATGCTGTTCCGGATGTTTATACGGCCAGCGATACATTCACCTTCGGAAAGGGAAGAATTTTAACTGAAGGACAGGATGTGGCCATTATTGCCACAGGCGAAACTGTCTATCATGCACTTCAGGCCGAAAAAGAGCTTCAGACAAAAGGGATAAAAGCAATGGTAATTGATATGCACACCATAAAACCATTGGATGAAGAACTGATTATCAGCGCAGCCAGAAAAACAGGACAGGTTTTGACAGTTGAGGAACACAGCATTTTTGGGGGGCTTGGTGGTGCAGTGGCTGAAGTAATTTCGCAGAATTACCCTGTGAAAATGAAAATACTGGGAATCCCTGATGAAAATGTTATCAACGCAAAACCCCTGGAAATATTTGAATATTACGGCCTTACTGCTTCAAAAATATGCATTAGTGCACTTAAGCTGTTAAACTGAACACAATACTTAACCTTAAAACCAATTATTATGATGAAAATGACTAGAAGTTTGTTAAAAAAAGCTTGTCTTCTATCACTGATGGCACTTTTTGCGAGTGCTCAATTGCTCGCTCAGAAAGTCACAGGAGTGGTTGTTGATGAGTCAAATGCGCCACTTCCCGGCGTTAGTGTGGTTGTTAAAGGAACAGCCATTGGAACCCTGACAGGAAGTGATGGATCTTATTCCGTCACTGCTGAAAACATCCAACAGGATGTACTCGTATTCTCTTTTGTTGGGATGGAGAAAAAAGAAGTGGCACTAAATGGACAAACCACTGTTAATGTTCAATTAACAAGTAGTACACTTGAAATGGATGAAGTTGTTGTAATTGGTTATGGTACTGTAAAACGAACTGACCTAACAGGCTCTGTTGGCTCAGTTGACGCCCAAACAATAACCGGAAGAGGAACTGCCGGGGTCTTGCAATCAATGCAGGGATCCGTTGCTGGTGTAAACATTACCCAATTGTCATCCAGACCAGGTGCCGATTATAATATTCAGGTGCGCGGTCTGAATACTTTCAACGCTGATGGAAGTCCTCCACTTTATGTGGTTGACGGAATTGTGACAAATGATATTAGTTTCCTTAATCCACAAGATATTGTTAAAATAGATATTTTAAAGGATGCTTCATCAACAGCTATTTATGGTTCGAGAGGTTCAAATGGTGTTGTAATGGTTACAACCAAAACTGGTCAGACGGTAGGTTTTAAAGATAATACTGTTGTATCTTACAACGGATCTTTTGGAGTAAAAACGCCTGCACGTTTACCACAACAATACACCAGCCAGGACTGGTTTGATTACCGTGCACATGCATATTTGCAATATGCCCCGGGAGCCGGAGACAATGGAATGGCTGACTGGAAAATGGTTCCCTCAGGTGTCTATATGCAGAATCCGGAAGCAGCCCGCAGGGCTTATGAAGGAGATGAAACCGACTGGCTTGACGCTCTCACGCGAAATGGGGTGCAGCAAAATCAGTATCTTAATGTTGCCGGTAATACAGGTAAATTGGATTTCAATCTCGGTTTGGGATATCAGGATGAAGATGGTATCTATATTAAGGAAAATCTTAAAAGAACCAATCTGAAACTTAGTCTTAATTATCAATTATCCGATAAGTGGCTGGTAGGTGCAAACGCTAATTTTAGCAACACTGTAATAGAAGCAGGTGATGCTGATGCATATACATATACATTCCGTATGCCTCCTGTTTTTAAAATATATGACGCCAATGGTCAGTTACTTATTCAACCCGGTTTGGTAGAAAATATGGGTGGTGTAGGCGCCAACTTCACCGGAAATAGAAATCCTATTTGGGAAATTGAAACCGGATCTGACAATCGCAGAAGGTATGATTTTTTAGGATCGTTTTACCTTCAGTTTTCGCCAATTGCCGGTTTGAATATCAAGACAAACCTGCAACCAAATTTCCAAAGAAGTAGACATGGCAGATACTCAGAGCTGGCAACTACTCTGTTAGATCGTACCGGATATTCTGATAACTCTGAAAGGTTTGATTATACCTGGGATAATAGCATTGAGTATAGTAAGGGCTTCAAAGGACATAATTTAAAGTTCATTGGTGTTTACAGTCTCTTTTATTCCAGATCAGAATCGTTACGGATAACAACAAATTCATTGCCTTATAATTCACAATGGTATAACTTATTTTCCGGTACTTTAGTGACTGGTAGCAGTAGTTCTGGATATTCTCAAGTATCGATGACCTCTTATTTAGGTCGTTTAAATTACGATTATAAGGGAAGATATTACTTGACAGCTTCATTGCGTTACGATGGCTCTTCAAAACTGGCTGATAAATGGGCATTGTTCCCTTCTTTTGCAGCTGCCTGGAGAATATCGGAGGAGACCTTCATGCAAGCCGATTTTTTGTCTAATTTAAAACTAAGATATAGCTACGGACAATCAGGTAATAACAATGTTGGTGCTTACGCAACCTTTAATGGCCCTCAAAGCGCAACTCAGGTTTATTACAATTATGGCGCTACTGCTGTTAGTGGGTTTGCTCCCGGTAATCCGGTAAATCCTGCATTAACATGGGAAAAAACCAAAGAAAGTAATCTTGGATTGGATTTTGGATTTTTCCGTGGAAGAATAGATGGTTCTATAGAATTATACAACCGGCTATCTGATGGTCTGTTAATGCAAAGAAGGCTGGCTGTAGAATCAGGTGTAACACAGATGACTGATAATATTGGATCTGTAAGAAACCGGGGTATAGAGATATCATTGAATACAGTGAATATTCAAACCAAAGATTTTAAATGGAGTACCAGCTTCAATTTTTCCAGAAACATTAATGAGATCGTTTCACTTTACGGAAGAAAAGAGGATGTAGTGGGTGAACAGAGGTTTATTGGAGAGAACATAAATGTGATATACAACTATCAATTTAATGGCTTATTTTCAACACCAGAAGCACAAGCAGCCGCAGGTAATGCATTATTCTCAAATTACAACCCAAATCCCGGACATCCTAAAGTTGTTGACACAAATGGTGATGGGGCAATTACTACGGATGACAGGGTTATACTTGGTACTCCCGATCCAAAATGGCTTGGAGGTTTTTCAACGTCGATGGAGTACAAAAACTTTGATTTTAATTTAAGCCTTATTGCAAATCAGGGCAGGTTTGTCAGAGATCAGTTTGCTGCAAATGGCATGAGCAGGAATTCAAGAAGTCAAATGATGTGGGCCGATCCGGAGGATTATTACTACCCACAGGGTGCGCCAAGACCGGATTGGGATAATCCAACCCTTGATGTAAACGGAAATATATCCGGTATCACTTTTGTACCGGCTGCCGAGGAAAATTTTGATGCAAAATACCCTGCTTATTCTGGTTATGACGGACCTTACTATTCAGCTGAGGCAATGAATTACATGGAAGTATCTTTTGTTAAAATAAAAAATATCTCATTGGGGTATACTCTTAACAAAGCATTCCTTGCAAAAGCGGGTATAAGTAAACTCAGGGTTTATGTAAATGTGCTTGATCCTTTTGTATTTAGCGATTATTTGGGATGGGATCCTGAGTATGCTACTACAACGGCTGTAAATGGTAATGGGCCATCATCAATTACTTACCAGTTCGGTGTTAATTTAGAGTTTTAACCTTAAAAATCTGTTAAAATGAAAAAATCAATAGTATATACAATCATAATTTTCTCCTTTTTTAGTTTTACCGGTTGTTCCGATTTTTTGGAAGAAGATAATTTAGGAGGAGTTGCAAATGAAGATTTTTATAGCACCATCTCGGGCTATAACACGCTTAAAACTTCAACGTATGCTCAACTGAGAGCGCTTTATCGTGGAACACCCATTTTGGAGTTGGACGGTACAGACCTGTATTTAAAGGGATATGGCGTTAATTCAAATTATGCAGATTATAATTTTGAAGCAAATGCCAGTGCCGTAATGAATTTGTACAGAGGGTGTTACACAGGCATACAATATGCAAATGCCGGACTTTACTTTATTAATCGTCCCGCTTTGTTGACCGAAGCTGATAAAATAGTAACAGAGGCAGAGTTGAGATTTCTAAGAGCTTTTTACCACTTTTTGTTGGTAGAGCAAATGGGTGGTGTAGTTATCAATGCCGAATATACTAATTCTGTCAGGTTGAGTATACCCCGTTCAACTCTGGAAGAATCATACCAATTTATAATTTCTGAAATGGAAGCTGTATTACCAAATTTGAAAACAGCGGCTCAGGCAGTAGCAGGGCAGGTTAATCAGGATGTTGCAAATCACTATCTGGCTAAGGTATATTTAACAAGAGGATGGGATCTCGGTTCAGATGCCGATTTTACCACGGCCATTAGTTATGCCGATCAGGTTATTACCACCAAGGGTGGTATTACACAATCGTTTGCCAATGTATGGGACCCTACAAAAGAAAATAATCAGGAATTTATATTTTCGGTTCAGTTTAGCAATGCCACAGGAGCAATAGGCAACGCGCAAAATGATGGAAATAGTCAGTGTGCTCTTTATGCTTCTTATAGTGGAGGTAGCACAGGAACTACTATTTTGCGCAAACAAACAGCACAAGGATATTTGCCGGTTCATGCAGTATACATGAATTTTACACCTAACGACAAAAGATATCAAACGACCTTCATGCCTTTTTTGCTTAATAATTATCATAATTATTACACAGCATCTACGTGGGCTAACGAACGGGTAAGAATGTATTTCCCCAGATTGTATACCGATAATGTTACCTTTACACAAGCAGACTTTGATGCCTGGAAAGCTCAACTTACTGCTCAGGGACTAACAGCTGCCAGTAATATTTACATGTATCCTATTACAAACAATCAGGCTTATTATCTTTCACAAGTTTATGGACAGATTCAAGGTGTAACCAATAAGGACGAACGTTTACCTGTAGTGCGCAAGTTTGATGATTTGCAAAATGCAGCGGGCACAACCCAATCCCGCACTGCCAGTATGCGTGATGTGGTTCTTGCAAGGCTTGCAGAAACCTACTTTATGAAGGCAGAAGCACAAATAGCCCTCGGATTATATACTGATGCTGCGAACACTGTTCAGATTGTAATTAACCGGCCCGGAAATAAAATTAATCCAGCCGGAGCCGATCTTCCTAACCGATTGGTAGGACAAACCACCGAACAAGGTGCTCTTGAGGCATTATTGGTAGAATCCGGACTTGAGCAGTTTGGTGAGTTTAACGGAAGATGGCAGTTGCTCAGAAGAACAGGAATGTTAAGATTTATGCTTGCGAAGTATAATACCGACTATAATGGAAGTGTTAATATCGATGCAAGATACGATTTACGACCAATACCAGAAGATGCAATTATTCTTAATGATGGATTGACAGAGGCTGACCAAAACCCCGGTTTCTGATGATTGTTCATATTAATAATTAATAATGAGGGACACTCAATGTTGTTAACATATTTTGAGTGTCCCTCTTTTTAGAGAGAAAATTTATTTAACTTAAAAACATCTTGTATTTTCCTGGCCGGCCGTTTGAAATAAATGGCTGGCCCATTCTGGTTTAAGGCCTTTGAAGTTCCGGCTGGTTTCATCCTTAAACACCGGTTTTAATCGAAACATAAAAGAAATGAAAAAAACAATTGTATTGGTATTATTGGCCGCAATAGTAAGCCTGACTTTTGGAAAAGCTCCCTGGGAAAACGGGAAGCTAAAAGTTTCAGAAAATGGGCGCTATCTCCAACATGAAAACGGAGAGCCCTTTTTCTGGCTTGGCGATACCGGATGGTTGCTTTTCCAACGATTGAACAGGGATGAGGTGAGGGTATATTTTGAAAATAGAAGAGATAAAGGGTTTAATGTGATTCAGTCTATCTTTTTCCAATTTTATACTGATATAAATGCTTATGGGCATGCTCCATTTGCGCCAAACGATCTGACACAGCCCATACTTACTCCTGGTAAGGATCCAAATGATCCAACCCAATATGATTACTGGGATCACGTGGAATATATTGTTGATATGGCTGCTGAATATGGTATTTATATGGCAATAGTACCTACATGGAGGGATTTGGTGAACAGAGATGATAATATGACTCCACAAAAAGCTGGATCTTTTGCCTCCCATCTTGCCAGCTATTTTAAAGACAAACCCAATATAATCTGGGTAAACGGGGGCAGCAGCAACGCCGACAATAAAACTGAAATCTGGGAAACTCTGGGTGCAACCCTAAAGAAAAATGCACCAGATCATCTAGTGACATTTCACCCATTTGGCCGTATGCAATCGTCTGCGTGGTTCCAAAACTCTACATGGCTTGATGTAAATATGTTTGTATCGGGTCATAGGAACTATCAACAGGACAATACATCCAAAAAATATGGGGAGGATAATTGGCGGTATGTGTTGGATGACCTTTCAAAAACACCTGTCAAACCTACCTTAGATGGAGAACCATCCTACGAAGACCTTCCACAGGGGTTGCACGATCCGACGCAAAACTATTGGACAGCATCCGATGTAAGGCGTTATGCTTATTGGTCGGTTTTTGCCGGTTCTTGTGGTCATGTTTACGGTCAGAATACCGTCAGGCAGATACATATTGCCGGTGTTAACAAAGCGGAAAGCGGGGCAAAATTATCCTTTTTTGAAGCTTTGGATGCCCCCGGCTCATTTCAAATGCAACATATTAAAAACCTGATTCTGTCACGTCCATACTTTGAGCGGTTCAATGACCAGTCTGTTGTTTCAGGTGATGAAGGCGATAAATACGATCGTATAATGGTAACTCGTGGAAATGATTATTTGATGGCCTATACGTATACCGGACGTGAATTCACCATTCAAATGGGAATAATTTTGGGTGAAAAAGTGAACGCGTGGTGGTTCGATACCCGTACAGGTGAAGCCTATGAAATTGGGGAATTTAACAACATGGGAACTTTAAGGATTGACCCTCCGGGCACTAAATACAACGGTAACGACTGGGTGTTGGTGCTTGACAATTCGTCGAAGATGTTTGGCAAGCCAGGAGCGGTAAAAGGCATATAGGGTTAGTAGCTCAGGTAAAATAAATACATAAATAATATAACTATATGAAAAAACAGGAACTCTAATTGCGATTTTCGCATTTGTATTAACTACAGCTTTTACTTTTGCACAAGAAAAACTATCCGACTTAAGTTCAATAAGTTGGACATTTGTTGCAACTAAAATGAAGCTGATCACAAAACAGGACTAAAGTTATGAGATATCATTTATTCGGATTAATCATCATTATTGGTTTGTTTTCTGCCTGTTGGGGCCGGCATGCCAATATTGAAATGAAGGCAGAGTCAATATCTAAGCCCCGGATTATCGTCACATCAGATGGTGAAATTGATGATGAATGTTCCATGGTTCGTTTCTTGCTTTACACAAATGAATGGGATGTTGTGGGCATAGTAACTTCAAGTTCACAATACCACTGGCTCGGTCACAGATGGGCAGGAGATGACTGGATAGATCCATACCTGGAGGCTTATGAGAAGGTATATCCCAACCTGGTCAGACACAGCAGTTCTTATCCAACACCGGAATATCTGAAGGCCTGTACCTTCATTGGCAATGTCGCAGCGGCAGGTGAGATGGATTCAGTCACTCCCGGATCACAACACATAGTAAAAGTTCTTCTGGATGAAACAGATGACCGGCCTGTCTGGATCCAGACATGGGGAGGAACCAACACGATTGCCAAGGCACTGAAAACAATCGAGGAAGAATATCCTGAAAAAATGGATGAGATAGCTGCGAAACTGCGGTTCTTCTTTATCTGGGAACAGGATTCCACCTATCAGGCCTACATAAGGCCGCATTGGGGAAAATATAATATACTGACAATCATAAGTGACCAGTTCTGGGCCATTGCATATCAGTGGAACAAGATCCTGCCTGAAGACAAGCAAGCATATTTCAGAAGTGATTGGATGAAATCTAACATTCTGGAAGATCATGGTGCACTCTGTTCCCTTTACAAGGCTCACGTACCTGGAAGTTATGGCCTCTCAGGCGATACTGCTTTTTATCCCGGAGACTTCAGGTCTGAAGGAGATTCACCATCATTTTTACATGTTATAAATACAGGATTACGGAATATTGAATCGCCAGCCTATGGTGGATGGGGCGGCCGTTATGTAACCGTTCGCGACAATACCTGGCTCGATCCTGTACCTGTATCAGATTACCGGTATCCGGAAGGAAGATGGTACACTAACACTGCCTGGGGCAGAGTATACATGCGGGAGGAATATCCTGCAAACAAAGAGCTTATGGCTGAGTATTTCAGACCTATTTCTCGCTGGACAGAAGACATGCAAAATGATTTTGCCGCCAGAGCCGACTGGTGTGTAAAATCGTTTGAGGATGCAAACCATCCTCCGATGATAATACTAAGGAACGATCTCAACATTACTGCAAAACCTGGAGAAGAAGTAGAGCTGAATGCATCAGGGACATATGATCCCGATAAAGATAAACTTAGCTTTACCTGGTGGCAGTATGAGGAGGCAGATACCTATCCCGGAAAGGTTACAATCAGGAATGAAACAGACCGGAAAGCTTCGTTGATTTTTCCGGCTGATATGGAAGCAGGACAAACTATTCATATTGTCTGTGAAGTAAAAGACAATGGTACTCCTGAATTAACGCGTTACCAGCGGATTATAGTCAGAACGAAACCATAGAACCATTTTTTGATAATTAAAATGAAAGTTATTCTGCCTATTTGCCTTTTTTTTATCATCTCCGGTAATTTGCATGGAGCCGTCGATACGATTAAGATCATGCCGGTTGGCAACTCAATTACAGCCGGCGAACATTACGGATTTCCTGTTCTAGAGGAACGGACTGGTTACCGGAAACACCTATTTGAGATGCTGCTTAATGCCGGTTATTATGTAGATTTTATTGGTTCGCAAAACCATGGCATCAGGCCAAGAGGGAATAGGGACTGGTACGACTGGAACTGTGAGGCCTATCCGGGGTGGAAAATCCCGGAAATAAGCGGCAGGCTTAGAATTGTACTTAAAGCCTATAATCCTGATATTCTGCTTGTTCACGTTGGCACAAACGGGAAAGACTGGAACGAAAAACCACGGCAGGTCGAGGAGATGCTCAACATGATTGACAGCTTTTCAGTTAAGAACAATCACCCTGTCACTGTGCTTCTGAGCCTGATCATAAACCGGTTTGCCGTGGAGGATCAGGCACCCACCACCAGGTTTAATAATGAGGTTACCAGGATGGTCGATGCCCGAACAGGAGACAAAATAAGGATCATCCTCGTAGATATGGAAAAAGGTGCCGGGCTGGATTATACTGATAACTTTCCTGATCCTGACGCTAATCCTCCTTACGAGGGAGGCGATATGCTTGGAACAAGATTCCCGGGTGTTGATCATGACAGTTATCACCCTAACGATTCGGGGAATCGGAAAATGGCTGTCATGTTTTTTCAGGAATTGATAAAGATCTTACCCGCACCAAATCAAAGTGATATTAAATAATTTGCGATCATATTAAAAACAGAAGATCAAATAAATTTTACTACCAAAATTAAAACCAATGTATAATAGTAAATTGTATCTGTGCCTTCTTTCACTGGCACTCATCAACACAGGGTTGTCAGCACAGGAAACTGCTGCAAGTCGAATCCCTGAATATAAGGTGCCATATGAATATCCAACGGTAGAAAGTATCAAGGAGGTTCTGAACCGTGTAAGGATCTATTATGAGTCAACAAGCGAATTGAAAATTGTCGATTTTGAAACCGGGAAAGAGATTACGGACCTGACCATGCCGAATAAAAATGCATATGTTCCGGGAGGGATTGCCAGTGAATGGTCCTATACGAACGGAGTGGTTTTCTCTGCATTCGAATATATCGACGATATCACAGGAGACCCCGGATTCTTTGCCAATAATACCAAGTATTTTGATCTGGTAATAAAGACCCTGCCTTATTTCGTTAAAAACCGTGAGAAATTTGGCAGTGAAGCCAGGGGTGGCTGGGGCAGGACTCCTCACTTTGAAGCGCTGGATGATTGCGGATCTATCGGAGCATCAATGATTAAAACCTATTTAAAAAATAAGAATGATGCTTATCTGGAGCTGATAAATACAATCGCTGATTATATTTCAAACAAGCAGTTCCGACTGGAAGATGGCACCCTTGCTCGTCATCGCCCGCAATATCAGTCGGTATGGGCCGATGATATGTATATGAGTGTCCCTTTTCTTGCGAACATGGGAGTGCTGACAAAAGATAATAAGTACTTTGATGATGCGGTAAAGCAGGTGCTGCAGATGGCCGCCAGGCTCTATATCCCTGAAAAAGAACTGTTTGATCATGGCTGGAGCGTAACTTCCGGTAAATATGATCCCAGTTTCTACTGGGGACGAGCATCTGGCTGGACATTAATGGCTATGGCGGAATTATTGGACGTCCTGCCTGAAAACTATAAAGGGAGGGACGAAATACTGCACCTATACCGTTCTATGATCCGCACTCTTGCTGGTCTTCAGGATGGTACCGGCTTCTGGCACAATATGCTCGATAAGGCAGATACTTACCTTGAAACATCATGCACGGCCATGTTCACCTTCGCAATTGCCAAAGGCATAAATGAGGGTTGGATAAGTCATGTGTACGGCCCGGTTGCACTTACAAGCTGGAATGCCACCAAAAGTCGTGTACTCGAAAACGGAGCGGTGGATGGCACATGCGAGGCTACAACATTCGCCCACGACAACACCTATTATTATAATCGCGGCAAGAGTATTTACGCAACACATGGCTATGGCCCGGTACTATATGCCGGTGCAGAAATGATCCGGTTGTTGCAAAATGATAAAATTGAAATACAAAAGGCTAAAAGTAATTCGGTTAACAGTACTTTCCATTATCTTCTGAAAAGTGAGTGGCCGCAAAATTAAAATTTGGAAATTACAGTAAAGTTTTATGGGTTAATTAAGAATCAGATTATTTATATGAAACTTAAACTACAATACCCGTTAGTTGTTTTATTAGTATTTACAGGTATTTCGGCATCATCAAAGGACCCTCCGTTAAAGCCACGTATAGTGGTATTGACCGATGTATCCACCTGGGAAACTGATGACAGCGAATCACTTGTCAGGCTGCTTGTTCATGCCGATCTTTTTGAAATTGAAGCTCTGGTATTTACAACTGGATGGAGTCTTGAAAAAACCCGTGATGATTTCTTTCAGTTAATTCATGATGCGATAAATGCTTATGAAAAAGATTCACCCAACCTGATGAAACGTTCAGGACAGAAGGAATTTTTAAAAGAGGAATCAAAACAAAAAATCGGTTACTGGCCAAGTGCAGAATACTTAAGAAAACAGACCTTGTTTGGCAGTAAAAACAGAGGGTTCAAATTTATCGGGGAAAACAATGATTCTCCCGGCAGCGACCTGATTATTAAACTTGCTGATGAAAATGATGATCGTCCGGTTTGGATAACTGTTTGGGGTGGAGGCAACACACTGGCGCAGGCAATCTGGCGCGTTCAGCAAACCCGGAGCCCAGATGAGTTAAAAACTTTCTTGCATAAATTTTGTGTTTACACAATTACAGACCAGGACCGTGACCAACGAACCGATTTTGCAATAAGCTCTCATCAATGGATGCGTCGTGAGTTTGAAAAAGAGCTGTTTTTTATCTGGGATGAATGTGCCTGGAAATATCAGAACGGAACCGGAAAAAGTAACTGGGATGAATATGCAACCCACATCCAGAACCATGGAAATCTGGGCAAGGTTTATCCGAAATATAAATACGGTGTTGAAGGTGACACGCCTGCATTTCTGCATATCTTACCCAACGGACTAAACAACCCGAATGAAACAACACAGGTCGGCTGGGGTGGTTATTCCGAAAGGCAGTTGTGTGAAGACAATGTAACTTATGCATTTACAAACCATAAAAATTCAACTTACAATACCTGCAGAAAGTATGAAGAACATTTCTACCCTGCCACTTTTAACAATTTCGCGGCACGAATGGATTGGGCGAATGAAGGCAAGGGAAACCGGAATCCAATCGCAGTTATCAATAAAAATGAGGGGATAGAAATCCTGAAGGAAAGATCCCTGCAAGGAACCACGATTACTCTTGATGCATCAAAATCGTACGACCCTGATGGCGATAAACTGAACTTCAAATGGTGGGTTCAGTCCGAAGCTGGTACTTACGCAAATGATATAACCATTGCACAAGGTAATACAAGCATTGCTAGGATTGACGTTCCATCAGGTTCGGCAGAAAAAACTTTTCATGTAATCTGCGAAATAACAGATAATGGCGTACCTAACCTCACGAGTTACCGAAGAATAATTTTTGAACCAGCAAAATAGGAGATATGATATATTAATCTGAAATTTC
This sequence comes from Bacteroidales bacterium, assembly GCA_041303415.1. Taxonomy (GTDB): domain Bacteria; phylum Bacteroidota; class Bacteroidia; order Bacteroidales; family VadinHA17; genus LD21. The sequence continues at coordinate 34,231 of JBFYPG010000037.1, read as the reverse complement.
TGACTAAACTAAATATAAGCAAATGAATAGAATAAAATATCTACTTTTAGTCTCTTTACTTCTGGCTATATTTAAAACAGGATCCTCTCAGCATCGTATTATAATTTCATCCGATTTTCCACCTTTCCCTGTGACAAACAGCGACCCTGATGATGTGCAGTCGATGGTTCGTTTCCTGCTTTATTCCAACGAATTTGATGTGGAAGGATTGATTGCTTCGGCAGGTACTTTTAAAATGGTTGCTGAAAAGAAAAACATTCTGGCTGTGCTTGATGAATACGATAAGGTTGATGAGAACCTGAGAAAACATGATCCCAACTATCCTGCCGCCGATGTGTTACGCGCCGTTACATTCGAGGGTAAGGGTAATAACAATGGTATTAAAATTCAATGGGGATGCGGGAAACAACCATACACTGAAATAATAGGGAAGGCGAAGGCCAGTGAGGCCTCCAATGCAATTATAGCTGCTGCTGACAAGGATGATCCCCGCCCATTATGGATCAGTGTCTGGGGAGGTCCAAGGGAAGTTGCCCAGGCAATCTGGGATGTAAAAAATTCTCGTAATGAGAAAGAATTCAAAGTTTTCATAGGTAAACTTCGAATCTTTCTGATTGCTTGCCAGGATGCCTCACAAGAGTGGCTTGTAAATGAATTTCCAGAATTGTTTATCATAGAGTCGAAAAAAACCTACCAGGGTATGTTCAATAGTGATAATCAGGATTGGGCCGAAACAAATATCATTAACAACCACGGTCCACTTTGTGCAATTTATCCACCAAAGGCAATAGCCGGACCCGGAGTGATCGAGGGCGACTCTCCAGCCTTCCTGTATTTGGTCAGTGCTAATCGTGGGATAAACAATCCCGAAGACCCAACCCAACCAAGTTGGGGCGGACAATATGTACGTGTCGGCTCTACAAATCACTATGTTGACGGGCTGGGTGGATCATCAATTTCAAGGTGGAAGAGCGATTTTCAATCTGAGTTCAGAGAACGTGCTGATTGGTGTAAATAACTTTAATATCAATTGATTTTTATGAATAACTTTAAAATCCAATAAAATGATAATCCTTAAAAAATACCTGTTACAAAAAGTATTTTTTGTCTTCACATTACTGTTTTGCCTGACTGTAGCAGCAAAAGATAAACCGCGTGTTTTCGTTCTTACCGATATCGAAAATGAACCTGACGATGCTATGTCGATGGTCCGTTTTCTGGTCTATGCCAATCAGTTTGATATTGAAGGGCTTGCAGCTACAACATCCATTCATCAGCAAAAAAGGATCGCACCGGAGCGAATTCGGCAAATAGCGGAAGCTTATGGTAAAGTGCGCGATAACCTCGAAAAACACGAAGCCGGCTTCCCAACCATTGAATTCATTCGTTCTGTTATTACCGAAGGACTCCCGGAATATGGCATGTCAGCTGTTGGTGAGGGCAAAGATTCGCCTGCTTCAGAACTTCTTATTAAGGCTGTCGATAAAAATGACCCCCGGCCGCTATGGGTTTCAGTGTGGGGTGGCCCGAATGTGTTGGCGCAAGCGCTTTGGAAAGTAAAAAAAACACGCACGGCTGCAGAAGTTAATAAGTTTGTGGCAAAACTTCGCGTTTACACCATCTCCGATCAGGACGACAGTGGCCCGTGGATACGAAAAGAATTTCCGGAACTGTTCTATATCGTCAGTCCCGGATTTAGTGCCGGAGGAGCTTATCATCACGCCACCTGGAGCGGTATTAGCGGTGATTATTTTCATGCCCGCTGCGATGGTGCCGATTTTACCCTGGTAACCAACGAATGGCTCGACCAGAACATTCGGAGGAAAGGACCACTTGGAGCTGAATATCCCCTATGGGAGTACCTCATGGAAGGTGATACCCCTTCGTTTTTAAACCTGATAAACAACGGACTGAGCTACCCCGAACATCCCGACTGGGGAGGCTGGGGAGGCCGTTACGAATTTTACACTCCGAGGATGCAAAAATGGCATTTGTATGCTGAAACAAGGCCGTTCTGGTCAGATGCCGATGATGAAGTTCTTGGAGTGGATGGCCGATGGCACGATGGCAACCACGAAACCGTCTGGCGCTGGCGTCAGGCTTATCAGAATGATTTTGCTGCCCGCATGGATTGGACTATCCAACCAGTTGAAAAGGCAAACCATCCGCCGATGGTAAAAATTGAACAAGACCAATATCTGGAAGCAAAAAAAGGCGACCGTATTGAATTAAGTGCAGTTGGTTCAACCGATCCCGATGGAGATGCACTTTCTTACAATTGGTTCTGTTATAGTGAAGCCGGGACATTATCTGTTTCAAGCTCACGAAGCGGCCAGCCAATCGAAATCAGAAACTTTGATCAGCAAAAGGCATGGCTTACGGTCCCAACATCCCGGGTAATGGCACCAGGAGTGGGAACAATTCATGTTATTCTGGCTGTTACGGACCATGGTTCTCCCCGGTTAACGCGCTACAAGAGAATCATTATTAATGTGAATTAAATTCAGCAATGCAGGAAATTAAAAAACTCCCCTCCCTTTGCAGTATACTCCTTTCAGGCTTCTTGTTGCTCATTTCGTGCAGTGCTCAAAAGGGAAACAAAAATGAGCCGGAACCTGCAAAATCACATTATCGTGTAATCGTTTCCACCGACATTGGAGGAACAGATCCCGATGATTTTCAATCCATGGTGCATCTGCTTTTATATGCCGATACACTGGACATCGAAGGATTAATTTCATCGCCTTTTGGACCCGGACGAAAAGAGCATATCCTCCAGGTAATCGATCAATACGAAAAAGATTATCCCAGCCTGAAAGATTATTCTGAAAAATATCCTGCGCCTGATTCACTTAGGTCAATTACGAAACAGGGTGCGATAGATGTTGCCGGATTTGCAGGCTTCGACAAACCTACTGAAGGGTCGGAATGGATTGTAAAATGTGCCAGAAAAAAGGACTCCCGCCCTTTGTATATTCTGGTTTGGGGGGGTATTGAAGATCTGGCACAGGCGTTACACGATGCACCGGATATTTTACCCAAACTTTGGGTATATTATATTGGAGGACCAAATAAGAAATGGTCTCCCGATGCCTGCCAGTATATCGCCGATCATTTTCCTGAGTTGTGGATGATCGAATCGAATGCAACCTACAGGGGTTGGTTCACAGGCGGAAATCAGGAAGGCGAATGGAGTAACGAAGGTTTTCCTGAAAAGCATATCAAAGATAAAGGGGCACTTGGGACATTTTTTATGACCCAGTTAGGTGGGTCAATAAAAATGGGTGACACACCATCACTTGCGTGGCTGCTTAACAGCCCAAATCCCGAAGACCCGACGCTTCCGAACTGGGGCGGGCAATACATTAAAGCATGGGAACGGCCGTATTTTTTATTCGATAAACTGCCTTCGAAGTCCGACAGTATTCAGGAGTTTTCAATTATTGAAATCGCCCTGTTGCTTAATGGAAATCTGCCGGAAAAACCGGAAGCAAGGCTTCTTGTGGAAAATCAGGCTTTATCCGGATATTTTGGGGGTGATGGTAAAGTCAGGTTTCGTTTTTCTCCTAAAAGTGCCAGAACATTTGATTTTATAATTGAAAGCAACATCAACAGCATCAATGGAAAAACAGGAAATATAACCGCTTATATTCCACCTGCGGAATTGGCTAACCATCCATCTTCAAAATATCCAAATTGGTGGACCGATAATCCCAATCCGGAATTTGCAGAAGGGGAACATATTGGTGCCAAAACAGTAAGCCGGTGGAGGGAAGAATTTCTGAAAGATTTTGCTAAACGGATGGAACGTTGTGTATATACTCAGGCTAAACACTCTACCTGGATCTGGTATCCGGGCGATTACGATATATGGCTGGGAAATCAGGTACAAAACCGTCGTACTGAACGCGGGACTTTTTTCCCACCTTTCTGGAAAATGGATAGTCATTATATATTGGTTGAATTCTCTAAAAAGCTGGATTTACAAACCAGCGAAACCATTACCATAAAGGCTGAAGGCCAGTATAATGTAAAGCTCGACGGGAAACTGCTTTTTGGTTCTCCGGAACAGGTAACGGTTCCAGCCGGGAAACATTCACTATACATTAAAGTACACAATCAAGCTGGTGTTCCTGCCATATATGTGAATGGGAAAACCGTTCAGTCGGATAATTCCTGGCAGGTTACTTATGAAGATAAGGAATGGATTGATGAATCGGGCAAAGCCTCCGATACTTCTTCAGGAACAGTTTATCTGAATGCTGCATCATGGAATTTTAATTCGCCCGACACACCTCCTTCGCAGTCCAAATTGCCAACCCAACCCATGTTTGCTGTTTCAAACGAAAAAAAGAATAAAGGTATGTTGTATGATTTCGGGAAAGAAACTTTTGGTTTTGCCCGTTTCAATGGGTTGAAAGGAAAGGGCACATTGAACGTTTATTACGGTGAATCGCCCGAAGAGGCTTTGTCGGTTGATCATTGCGAAACATTGGACCGTTTGCCCATTGATTTTGTTTCAGCCACCGATTATACGGTTTCCTTGTCGAAAGCTTTCCGGTACATTTATGTTGAAAAAGATACTTCGCTTTCATACGATTCTGTTTCGATGTTGTACGAGTATTTGCCGCTCGATTACAAAGGCAGTTTTCGTTGCAATGACGAGCAGATCAACAAAATATGGGATGTAGCTGCCTACACATTACACCTTACAACCCGGGAGTTTTTTATCGATGGAATTAAACGCGACCGCTGGATGTGGAGTGGAGATGCATACCAAAGCTACCTGATGAATTACTATTTGTTTTTTGACTCTCCCTCGGTAACCCGGACCACTTTTGCATTACGTGGAAAGGACCCCGTTACAAGTCACATCAACACCATCATGGATTACACTTTCTACTGGTTTATGGGTGTATACGATTATTATCAATATACCGGAGACAAACAGCTGATTGAACAATTATACCCCCGTATGAAGTCACTGATGGAGTATTGCCTTTCGCGCCGCAATGAAAACGGGATGATGCAGGGACTTGCCGGTGACTGGGTGTTTATTGACTGGGCTGACTTTGAAATGAGTAAGGCAGGAGAAGTGAGCTTTGAACAGTTACTTTTCTGTCACAGTCTCGAAACAATGGCGTTGTGCGCCAACCTGATGAACGATGCTGAAAACGCGAAAATATATAATCAATTGGCTACCGACCTGAAATCGAAGCTTTTTACCGCTTTCTGGTCCGATAAGGACAATGCTTTTATCCACAACCGTGAGAATGGTGTGAAAAGCACCCAGGTAACTCCGTTTACCAACATGTTTGCCGTGTTGTTCGATTACCTCGATCAGGATAAAACCAGGGCGGTAAAAGAGAATGTATTGCTCAACCCAAATGCTTTAAAAATTACTACGCCATACATGCGGTTTTATGAGCTGGAAGCTTTGTGTGCCCTTGGCGAAAAAAAACATGTTCTCGATGAAATACGCAAATACTGGGGAGGTATGATTAACCTGGGAGCAACTTCGTTCTGGGAAAAATACAATCCACACGAAAAAAATCCTGAGTTGCTGGCCATGTATGGTCGTCCGTTTGGGAAAAGCCTGTGCCATGCCTGGGGTGCCAGTCCGATTTACCTGTTGGGGAAATATTATCTGGGTGTAAAACCAACTTCTCCCGGATATCAGACTTATGCTGTGGAACCTTGTCTGGGTGATTTGCTCTGGATGGAAGGTGATGTTCCTACACCCAACGGAAGGGTCCATTTGTATTGCAGTACAAAAGAAATCATAGTGAAATCGGATGAAGGAACTGGAACCCTGAAGTTCAAAAGTCAATCGAAACCATTTTGCAAAACCGGAACCATCAGACAAATTGCTGATAAACAATACGAACTGACAATTGAAAAAGGACAGAAAGTGGTGGTGGAATATAAAAATATTGAGTAAAAGTTATCCTGAACTGACAGGGGAAGGCGGATGTTAAAAATCAACTATTATGAAACCTCCATGTATTTGCATACACAAACACAATAATATAATAATAAACTACATGGAGGTTCCATCATACCATTAAAATAAATTATGATATGATGAATAGATTATTTATTACTTCGGTTTTATTAGTCCAGACAATCGTAATCGGGTCTTGTTATCAAAAAGTTCAATCTGAAAAAGAAGGTCCCCCTGCCTTGAAAGTATCCGAAAACCATCGTTTTTTGGTCGATGAAAAAGGTAATCCATTTTTCTGGTTGGGTGATACCGGCTGGCTGCTCTTTACAAAACTCAATCGCGAAGAGGCTGATCAATATTTGACCGACCGCGCCGTCAAAGGATTCAATGTCATTCAGGTTATGGTATTACATTCCTTAAATACAAAAAATGCGTATGGCGATTCTGCCTTAATCAATATGGATGTAGCGACTCCGCTGATTACTGAAGGAAATACTTTTGAGGACCCGGTACAATATGATTATTGGGACCATGTGGATTATGTAATTGATAAGGCGGCGGACAAAGGCATCTATATTGGTTTGGTTCCTGTTTGGGGAAGCAACGTAAGAACTGGACATGTCAGCTCGCAGCAAGCCGGAAAGTACGCCGAATTTCTGGCAAAAAGATACCACAACCAAGCCAACATTGTTTGGCTGAATGGTGGCGATGTGCTTGGAAGCGATTCGATTCAGGTTTGGCAAACCATCGGGAAAACGCTCAAAAAATTTGCTCCCAGGCATCTGATTACTTTCCATCCGTTTGGAAGGACACAATCGTCTACCTGGTTTCACGACGAATCCTGGCTCGATTTCAATATGTTTCAGTCGGGTCATCGCCGGTACGACCAGGATACCGCGCGAAACGACACACGCTACGGTGAAGACAACTGGCGCTATGTTCAGGCCGACTACGGGAAAAAACCTGTTAAGCCTACGCTGGATGGTGAACCTTCGTATGAAGGAATTCCGCAGGGACTGCATGATACTTTACAACCCCGCTGGAACGACAATGATTTGCGCCGATATGCCTACTGGTCGGTTTTTTCTGGCGCCTGTGGCTTTACCTATGGAAATAATTCGGTGATGCAATTCTACAAACCCGACGGAAAACCAGGGGCCTACGGAGCACGCCAGTCCTGGGATCAGGCAATAAATAGTCCGGGGGCAGCACAAATGGATTATCTGAAAAACCTGATGCTGAAATATCAGTTTTCAAATTTAGTTCCCGATCAGTCCCTGCTTGCCAATCAGGATGAACGATACAACTATCAGGCAGCGCTTTGTGGTGAAAAGCATTTGATGGTTTACAGTTACAACGGGAGATCAATCAGCCTGAACCAGGAAAAATTAACAGGAGCTGAATTCAGACTATCATGGTTTTGTCCGCGCGATGGCAGCATGATTGATGGCCGAATATTAAGAAAAGCCGAAATTGCCGAATTTGATCCGCCGGGAGACCCGGAAAACGGAAACGACTGGGTACTGATTTTAGAAACGAATAATTAACAGAATTAACCGATGATGAAACAGCTATTATTAATTTTCGCCTTTTCATCTTGTTTGATTGTCACCATTTCGGTTCAGGCACAAAATATAAACGAAATCTCGAAATCGTGGGTGGCCGATAATGGCGATGGATCCTACACCAATCCTGTTTTGCATGCCGATTATTCCGATCCCGATGCAGTTCGCGTTGGCGACGATTATTACATAACTGCTTCGTCGTTCAACTGTGTGCCGGGATTGCCCATTTTGCACTCGCGCGATTTGGTCAACTGGAAACTGATCGGGCATGCTTTGCCAAAACAGCCGCCTTTTGATGTGTTCAACAAAGTGCAGCACGGCGGCGGTGTTTGGGCGCCTTGCATTCGCTATCATAAAAACGAATTCTACATTTATTACCCTGATCCTGATTTTGGCATTTACCTGGTAAAGGCTGCGAATCCTGCCGGTCCGTGGTCGGAGCCCGTTTTGGTGCAGGGTGGGAAAGGTTTGATCGATCCTTCACCGCTTTGGGACGATGATGGAAAAGCCTACCTCGCCTATGCACTGGCAGGAAGTCGGGCCGGGTTAAAAAGTATCATACTTATTAGCCGAATGAATACCGAAGGAACCCAACTGATTGGCAACAGTGTAATGGTTTTTGACGGGCACAAAGATCATCCAACAGTTGAAGGTCCCAAATTCTACAAGAGAAACAGCTTTTATTACATATTTGCCCCTGCCGGAGGTGTTGCAACAGGCTGGCAATTGGTGTTACGTTCAAAGAATATATTTGGTCCGTATGAAACCAAAACAGTTATGGCACAGGGCAAAACCGACATTAATGGCCCACATCAGGGCGCCTGGGTCGATACCAAAACAGGAGAAAACTGGTTCCTGAATTTTCAGGATTTGGGAGCTTATGGTCGTGTATTGCACCTGAATCCGATGAAATGGGTAAACGATTGGCCGGTGATTGGTCTTGATGCCGATGGCGATGGTTGTGGTGACCCCGTCAGAACCTATAAAAAGCCAAACGTTGACAAATCTTATCCCAAAGTAACTCCTCCTGAAAGCGATGAATTCAACGGAAACGAATTGGGTTTGCAATGGCAATGGCATGCTAACTACCAGACTTACTGGGGTTATCCCTCCGGAAATCTGGGATTTTTCAGGTTGAATTGCATTCCTCGTCCGGCTGAAGTTAAAAACCTTTGGGATATTTCTAATATGCTTTTGCAGAAATTTCCAGCACCCGAATTTATGGCAACTGCCAGACTTACTTTCGATGCCCGTTTCGATGGCGAAGAAATTGGTTTGATAGTGATGGGACTGGATTACGGAAGAATCGCCATCAAACGCGAAAATGGAAAATTTGAAGTTCAATCAGCTACATGCAAGCAGGCTGATAAAGGAACGAAAGAGGAATTATCGGTTACTCAACCGGCAGTATCAAATACCATTTATTTCAGGGTTCAGGTTCAGAAGGGAGCAATATGTCAGTTTAGCTACAGCACCGATGGGCAATCGTTTATTGCTATGGACAACAAATTTAAAGCCCGTGAAGGTAAATGGATTGGCGCTAAAGTTGGCTTTTATGCGCTTCGTGAAGGTATTATTAATGATGCCGGATCTGCTGATATTGACTGGTTCAAAATTGAAAAGTAGAAATGACGGAATTTTGACCCTGCAAATAAGGGTTTAATATGAATAGCTGAAAATGTTTATCAAATACCAGTTACGAAATTGATGGTAAAATATTTAAAACAAATTGGATGTTTTGAATTTGTAATGGTTATGCCTTGTTCTGTATTCGCCGCCGATTAAAACTAAAAGATATGAACTTACTAAAATCAACATTCTTGCTTTTTGCAACGATTCTGCTTTCAGCCTGTGATAATTCGCAGCCTGTCGTCCATAAAGGACAAACTGAAGATTTGTACAAAGGAATAGAGTTTAAAATGCCTCGTGTTCAGGAACCTGTAATTCCGGAAAATTCGGTTTCGATTACCGACTTTGGGGCAAAAAGTGGCGGCCAGGAGCTTTGTTCCAGGGCATTTGCCGATGCTATTAATGCTGTTTCGAAAGAAGGTGGTGGTCGTGTTATTATTCCGCGCGGAACCTGGCTCACCGGTCCAATCACCTTGAAAAGTAACATTGAACTTTATTCCGAAGCTGGTGCTTTGGTTATTTTCAGCCCTGACAAGGATTTATACCCACTGGTTGAAACCAATTTCGAGGGGTTCAATACGTTTCGATGCATGTCACCCATCAATGGCCGAAATCTCGAAAACATTGCATTCACCGGGCATGGTATTTTCGATGGATCTGGTGAGGCCTGGCGTGCCGTAAAAAAAGAAAAGCTGACCGAATCGCAATGGAAGAAATTGGTCGCTTCAGGAGGAATTGTAAACGAAAACGGGAAAATCTGGTATCCGTCACAACAGTTTCGCGATGGCGAAAAACAGGCAGAAATGAATGTTCCGCGATCACTTAAAACCAAAGCAGAATTTGAAAAGATTCGCGATTTTCTGCGTCCGGTGATGGTCAGTCTGATTTCTTGCAAAAAAGTCCTGATAGATGGCCCAACTTTTCAGAATTCTCCGGCCTGGAACATTCATCCACTCATGTGCGAAGATTTCACCATGCGAAATACAACTGTTCGCAATCCGTGGTTCTCGCAAAACGGCGACGGAATTGACATCGAATCTTGCAAGAACAGCATTATTCATGATTGCAGTTTTGACGTTGGCGACGATGCTATTTGCATTAAATCGGGAAAAGACAAGGATGGCCGTGATCGTAAAAAGCCCAACGAAAACCTGATTGTGAAGAATTGTATGGTATTTCATGGGCATGGTGGTGTAACCGTAGGTAGCGAAATGTCGAGCGGTGTGAAAAACCTTCATGTTTCAAACTGTACTTTTATCGGGACCGATGTTGGTTTACGTTTCAAGAGCAATCGTGGACGCGGGGGGTTGGTCGAAAATATCTTTATTTCCAATATCGAGATGATCAACATCCCAACACAGGCCATTTCTTTCAATTTGTATTACAGCGGCCGGTCGGCCTCCGAAGATTTAGAGGCTGGAGATAGTGGACAGGCTCCTAAATTGTTGCCAGTTACCGAAGAAACCCCGCAGTTTAAGAATATTTCCATCAAAAATGTGAACTGCAAAGGAGCTATGCTTGGAATACAATTGCAGGGATTACCCGAAATGAACCTTGAGAATGTGGTGCTGGAAAATATTCGGATGGAGGCTGATCAGGGAATGGTTTGCAACGATGCGAAGAATTTAAAAATTAAAAACCTGACACTCATCACAAAGAAAACTCCGGTTGTTGACTTTAACAACTGTAAAGACGTTGTTGTCGATGGACTTTTTACACAGGTTAACGGATTCCCATTGATTCAGATTGCCGGGCTATCTTCAGGTATAACGGTTCTGAAAAACATCGGAATAACCAATCATGAAAAACAAATTGCCATAGGAAAGGAAGTCCCCAAAAATACAGTTAAAATTGAAAAGTAAACTTAAAGTAGAATCGATTATGAAACAAAATATCGCTTTCACCAAACTATTAAAATAAACAAACAAGGCTGATATGAAAATAGATTATTTAAAATTTCCGTCGTCTTCCTACTTGGGTTTTCCCTGTTTTCTTATGATACTAAAGATATTAAAGAGTCCCGGTATTCATATCTTTTTCCGAATCTGCCTTTTGAGATGCCAGTTGTGATTCCACCGGTTTTTCCCGACATAATACAGTAACCAGCAACTAGTAACCAGCAACTAGTTTTAATAAAATTTTCTAATCTTTACATTCTGAATCAATTCTACCCATGTCTAACTACAACCGGATATACTCAATCGATATAATGCGCGGACTTACTCTCCTGCTGATGCTCTTTGTGAACGACCTCAATATGCAGGTAGCTCCGGCATGGCTCGGACATGCGGATGCCGGTCACGACGGGATGGGATTGGCCGACTGGGTATTCCCGGGATTCCTTTTCATAGTGGGAATGGCAATACCTTTCGCATTTTCAAGGAGATTTTCCGACGGACAAAGTCTGTTTGATATTAGCAAACATATTTTAACCAGAACCCTCAGCCTTATTATAATAGGTGTACTCATGCTAAACACTGGCAGGGTAGACCCGGAACTCACGGGCATCGGCAAAAACCTGTGGGCTCTTCTGATGTATGTCGCAGTCTTCCTTTTCTGGAATGATTACCGTGACAAAGAAAACAGAATTTATACTGTGACAGGCTTCAAACTGATCGCCCTGGCTATCTTCATTGTACTGATTTTCAAGTTCAGATCCGGTCAACCGGAAAACAACGGATCACTTATCACAGGCTGGTGGGGTATACTGGGACTTATCGGATGGGCATATCTTGTATCTGCATTTACATATGTGCTCTGCCGTGATTCAATACTCAAAACCTCTCTGGTAACAATATTCTTCCTTACCCTGAACATACTATCAAACAAAGGATTACTGGAATTCACGGATCTGGTGAAGCCAGTCTTTGGAATAATAATCCAGGGTAATAATCCCCTCATCGTACTTACCGGCCTGCTGGCAGGACTGGTAATAAAGAAGATACCCATAACGGAATTCAGAAAAGTACTGATAATATTTACCAGCACCGGACTTTTATTCATGGCTGCAGGGTTTGTGCTCCGCCAGTGGTTCATTATCTCCAAGATACAGGCCACTCCCAGCTGGGGCCTGATCTGCTCAGGTATCAGTATCCTGGTATTCATTATGATATACTTGCTTGTTGATATACTGAAGATGAGAGGCTTGACAAGATTTCTTGAACCTGCTGGTGAAAACTCACTGACAACTTATCTCGCACCGGATATTCTTTATCACCTGATATGGATGATAAGCATACCTGTGCTTTTTTATAAGCAATCGTCTGAACCAATTGTAGTTATAGCAGGATCGCTGGTGTGGGCGCTTCTTATGGTGGGACTGACAGCCCTGCTTGCCAGGCTTAACATAAAAATTAGAATCTGAGAGCAGACTACTCTTGCAGCAGTCTTAATAATTAATACCACACCTTTCTCAGGCTATAAAATGTAGCCTTGTTTAGAATAGTAGTCCCCCCGTTTGAGAATACTTTAATCCTGGTGTACTTTTGAGAAGGGAAGACAAGCGTTGTCATAACAAGTATCCCGTCATCGATAAATAATTCCACTGAAGAAAAATCGACAAGCAAACGAAGCTCCAGGTTAGTTCCAGAAATATAAGGAGCAGTAGAAATTCCTGCAAATTCTTTTGAAAAAGATGAATCACCAGCTTTGCTCCGATCGATATAAAACTGATTGTGACTACGGGAATAACCGATTATCAATCTCTCTTTAACATCATTCTCAAAGATAATTCCAATTGTATCCGTACCGTTTTCTTTAAGATCAAAACTAAAAAACAGTTCGCTTTGGTTAAGAGTAATATTTCCGGTTGAAATTTCCTTTTCTCCGGTAAAGCTTTGCTGCTTAAGAGTTGATACTTCAGATTTGATACGGATGGTCTCAATCTCCCTAACAGGTTTTGAAATCAGGAAATATTTCCCTGAATCAGTTATTAATGACAGCTCCCTCGGTATTGTTGATGCACTGCGCCATGCAGTTGTGGGCACCAGTGTGGCGTATTGCCAGTTGCTCATCCATCCTATAAAGATCCTTCTTCCATCACTTTGCGGAATATCTGACCAGGTCACCCCGGCATAATTATCCCGACCCCAATCAATCCATTTCACTTTTATGTCATCAGGCACAAACTCATGCCCGTCAAATTCGCCTGTAAAATACTGTGTGGCAGATCCTCCATTAGGACCACCCGGATTAATACTTACAAGCATAACCCACTTGACAATATCTGATCCTTCAACCTTAACAGGAAAAAGATCGGGACATTCCCATACACCACCGTGGGCACCGGTTTTCATGCCGAACTCACTTTCAAAAGTCCAGTTTATTATATCGGGTGAAGAATAGATATGAACCCTGTCAAAGACAGCCAATATTAAATTCCACCGGTTATTTTTCTCATTCCAGAACATCTTTGGATCCCTGAAGTCGCGGATACCCGGATTCATAAGAACAGGATTTTTTGAATATTTGGTCCAGGTCATTCCCCTGTCAAGACTGTATGCTATCCCCTGATTCTGAAATACATTGCTTCCGTTTTTTTCAAGGAGAGGGTCATGGTAAGTAAAGATCGCTACAATTGGAATACTGTCGGGGGAACCTAAACCTGATGTGTTTTTAAAGTCAACCACTGCACTTCCTGAAAAAATATATCCAAGCGAATCAGGATAGAGAGCTACCGGAAGATGTTTCCAGTGCATCAGATCCCTGCTCACCGCATGGCCCCAGTGCATCGGTCCCCATATCGTACTGTCGGGATAATACTGATAAAAGAGATGATATTCTCCTTCGAAGTATACAAGGCCGTTCGGATCGTTCATCCAGTTGGCTTCAGGAGAGAAGTGATACTGTGGCCGGTATTGCTCATTATAATATGCGCTTACCGGGTCTTCAGTGGTTAATTTCTTACTATCCCTGTTTGAACATGACAGTATGACAAGTGTAAAAATCAGCCAACCATAGTATTTTAATCGTCTGTTCATTGAATATGCTTTAATTTATCACAAAGAGCCAAGGGAAATCATCAGGAAATAATTGTGATATTATAGAATCTTTAAGCTGATCAATTTTTCATACACTTTTTCAGGGGTGAGCCACATCATGCAGGCAAAGTCGCCTCTTCTGCACCCGCCTTTGCCATAGACGGTGCACGGTCTGCATGTGAGCTCTTCAACTGGTATCCTGATCGCATATTCGTCACGCTGCTGCCAGGCTCCAAACCCTGTTAAAGGATCTGTCCCTCCCCATATTGATACTACTTTTACACCACAGAGGGCAGCCATATGCATGTTGGATGAATCCATCGAGATCATCAGGTTGAGCCGTGTCATAAGTGCGAGCTCTTCGCCCAGGTTATGTCTGCCTGAAACCACATATGATCCAGGCAGTGATGCCTGCATTTTAATCAGCCGTTCCTGCTCATCTGCGCCACCGTAAAGCCAGAACTTCACTTCATATTTTTCCCGGATCATTGTGAGAAGCCTGATCATGTACTCCTCCGGCCACATTTTCAGGTTGTGCCTTGCATAAGGCGCAACCCCTATATTCATGACATTCACCGAAAACGGTATGTCAGTTGCTGCAGGTGAAGGAATGATTGATGCTCCGGTCTCAGGTACAATAGCAAACCCAGCATCAGCAAAAACATCGCAATATCTATCGACAGTATGTTTTAATTTAGCTTTCTCCCTTCCATTTATAAGATTTCGTTTTTCAGCTCTTCCCTTGTCAATCACCGATACCGGGGTGCCAGATATTCTGAAAAGGCCCCTGAGGATCTTAGTTCTCAGAACATCATGCAGATCAATTATATGGTCTGGCCTGCCCCGGGTAATAAGATCAGCATAAAGCCTGAATAATCCGGTCACTCCCTTATGACGGCCGGCAAAATCAACCAGGAATAGTTTTAATCCCTTTTCTGAAATGAAGAATGGAGCGAAAAAAGGACGGGTAACGAGTGTGATTGAAATGTCAGGGTATTTTTTTCTCAGTGCAGTAATGACAGGTGTTGTCAGGGCTACATCACCCATTGCCGATGTCCTTATAACAAGGAGATGCATTTCAATACTTTTCGTATGATTTTTCCTCAATCAGGCCTGATGATGTCCTGACATTTATCTCTCTTTTTATTTCGGCTCTCCTGTCATTCTTAAAATAGACTGATCGTGCAGTTGCAACGAAATCCCTGCCAAATTCCTTTCTGCGCTCAAGGTCGCGGATATGATCCTCAATATCCCAAAGTTCGCAATTTACCTCATAAAGAGCTACATAGAGAGGATCATCGGTCTTCAAAATTGATGAAGCAGCTTTCTTAAGCTCTTCATGTTCCTTCCTAAGGTTCTTGAGCTTGCCCTCATCATTTATCCTCTCAAGCTTTATCTGGAGTATCGTCAGCTTATCAATGATCTCGCCGTTGGAGAGTTCGATTTTCATGGATATGGAGTTTAATATTCAAATTTAGCAAAATTATTCACATGTACCCATCCCCCCACCCCCTTCCCTGCTCCGCAAGGAAGGGGGCTATCTACTTGATACACAATTACATCTCCCCCTCATTGCGAAGCAGGGAGGGGGATTAAAGGGGGTGGGTACGTGTGAATTTAATGGGGGATGGGTACGTATTGTTTAATACGGATCCACATCAATTGCAATCCTCACCGAACTTGCGCCCTTTTCTTTTTCAAGTCTGGCAATCGATTCCAGGATCAGCTCCCTGGCTTTTGCTGCAGGTTTTTCCTTCTCGATCTTGAGAAGGATTGTCTTTATATACCAGAGCTGGATCCTTGAGATCAGCGGGAATTCCGGTCCGAGGACTCTCTTGCCGAAGGCTGACCTGAGATTAGTCCCCAGAATGCCGGCAAATTTGTTCAGAAGCGAAATATCCCTGTGTTTGATGTTTATCCTGATCAGTCTGCAGAACGGAGGGTAATTAAAGTTTTTTCTCTCTTCGCACTGCATCCTGAACAATGCCGGATAATCATGTTGTAGGACCATCCGTATTATTTTATTCAAAGGATCAGAAGTCTGAATCACCACCTTTCCCTGCTTCTGCCTTCGTCCGGCCCTGCCGCTGACCTGTTCCATGAGCTGGAAGCTTCTTTCGTGCGCCCTGAAATCAGGATAGTTCAGAAGGTTATCAGCATTCAGTATCCCTACAACGGTAAGATTCTCAAAGTCAAGCCCTTTGGAGATCATCTGGGTTCCGATGAGAATATCGGTCCTGTGTTCTTCAAAGGCCTGAATGATCCTGTTGAAAGAGTTCCCTGACCGGGTTGTATCCTGATCCATCCTTGCAACACGGGCATTTGGAAAGATAATCTTTATCTCATCCTCTATCTTCTCAGTACCGAATCCTTTCGTTGAAAGAGTGGGATAAGAGCAGCTTTCACATTTTGAAGGCACCGGTGTGCTGTATCCGCAGTAATGGCATACGAGGCGGTTGATGTTTTTATGGTAGGTAAGGTTCACGGCACACTGTCTGCAGGCAGGTATCCATCCGCACTCAGGGCATTCGATATACGGAGAGAATCCCCTCCTGTTCTGAAACAGGATAACCTGCTCATTCCTGCCGAGAGCCCTGTCGATCGCTTCCAGCAGTTCAGGCGTAAAATGAGAAACCATTAGTTTCTTCCTGTATGCTTCGCGTGTGTTCGCGATTACTATTGCCGGCAGTTTGATCTGGCCGTATCTCTCCTTTAATGAGGTATATCCGTATTTGCCGCTTGTCGCATTATAATAGCTCTCAATTGACGGGGAAGCTGAGCCAAGCAGTGTTTTTGCGTTATGAAGCGCTGCCAGCATTATTGCAGAGTCGCGTGCATGGTATCGCGGTGCAGGATCATGCTGTTTGTAGGAGGTATCGTGCTCCTCGTCAATTATCACCAGCCCCAGATCGCTGAAAGGAAGGAAGAGCGACGACCTGACCCCCAATATTAGCCTGTATCCCTTACCGGGATCCGTATCGGCAACGCGTTTCCATATTTCCACTCTCTCCTGATCGTTAAAGCGGGAATGATATACTCCCGTAACCGGTCCGAAGTGCTTCTGAAGCCGCAGAATTATCTGCGTCGTAAGAGCAATCTCAGGAAGCATGTAGAGAACCTGTCTGCCTTTTTTAAGCTGCTCTTCAATAAGATGTATGTAAATCTCCGTTTTGCCGCTTGAGGTCACACCATGAAGCAGCACTATATCTTTCTCCCTGAATGAATTCCGGATTGTATCAAATGTTACAATCTGACTTTCACTCAGTTGTCGTAATGGTTCCCTCCTGCTGCCATAGTCCCTTAGTCTTCCAACCTCCAGGGTAACTGCCGCCAGAATACCTTTTTTTACCAGGGTGTCAGCGATTCCCGGGGCGGAGCCCGATTCTTTAAGAACCAGTGATTTACGCACTGGTTTTATATCGTTTTCCGGCGAGTATCCCGAAAGATGCAGCCAGGTCTCCAGGAGCTTTGCCTGCCGTGGTGATTTTTGCAGTTTATCAAGCAATTCATTCAGCTCTTTATCAGAGAATTTCCTGGTCAGTTCAAGGAATGTCTCTTCCCTTGGTCTGTATTTCTCTGCTAACAGCGACACGGTTTCACCTTCAGGAAATAATGCTGAAGGCACAGCTGCTTTCAGCACTTCTCCCTCGGAGCAGATATAATATTCTGATATCCAATGCCAGTGCCTTAGCTGGATCTCATTTACCGCCGGCACAGGGTCCTGCACCTTCATAACCGGCCTGATGTTCTCATATTCCGGATGATCATTGTGAAGCCTGCCGACGATGCCCGAGTATACTTTTTTGTTCCCGAATTGAACAAGTACCCTTACTCCGGGTATTACCGATCCTGCCATGCTTTCAGGAATACTATAGGTAAATCTTCCTTTTACGGCGAGAGGTAAAATAATATCTGCAAAGGTGAAGAGCATAGGGGCATAGTTGAATGCAAGATAATAATAAAAAATCGACACGTACCCACCCCCTTAGTCCCCCTCCCTTTGATCACATGTACCCACCCCCCGACCCCCTCCCTACTTCGTAAGGAGGGGGTGTAAAGCATTGTATATCAACGAAGTCCCCCTCCTTGCGCCAGCAGAGGGCCGAGCGTATAGAAATAGCTCGGCGAGCTATTTTAGCGAGGAGCCAGCCTGCAGGGGAGGGATCAAGGGGGGTGGGTACGTGTTCTTTAGTTCGACTTTATACACGACCCCATTACCGTTATCAGGTGCTCCCTGCGGATGGGTTTGATGAGGCACGCATCGCATCCTGCCTGGAGTATAATATCCTTGTCGTCCTCGAATATAAATGCAGTCTGCGCGATTATGGGAAGGTCCCTGCTTATCTTCCTTATTTCCTTAGTTGCCTCAATGCCGTTCATCTCTGGCATTTGCATATCGAGTACGACAATGTCCAGATCGGGTATTTTCCTTACAATATCAATAGCCTCGACGCCTGACCGTGCAGTCAGGATATTTATTCCCGTATCAAGAAGGATCCTTTTCAGGTATATGAGCACATCCTTGTTGTCGTCAACCAGGAGGCATTTTCTAGACTCCCAGTTAATGGGTTCTGAAAGTTGGTCCTTCAGCAGGGTTTTAAGCCTTGCCTTCGTACTGCCGGCAGGCCTGTAAGGAATTGAAAAGCTGAATTCCGAGCCAACGCCTTTTTCCGACTGGACGTAAATTTTGCCGCCCATTCTCTCGATCACCTCCTTGGCCAGGGTTAGTCCTATTCCGAGGCCTTCAAAAGGCCGGTGATGCCCGTCAATTTCCTGGCGGAATTCCTCAAATATCCTTCCCAGGTTCTCCTTGTTTATTCCTATTCCGGTATCCCTGACCCTGAAGAACAGATTCCCCTCTTCCCTGTAATAGGTCAGTTCAATTGTACCTTCGAGAGTAAACTTCACGGCATTATCCATCAGATGAGTCAAAACCCTCTTGAGCCAGACCCTGTCGGTAAAAATCAGATCGCTATCTTCTTCAAACTGGTTCCTGACATTGAGCAGGATCGGCTTTTCGTTCCTTCTGATCCCTTTCCTTGCTTCTTCAGTCACTTCATTAACAATTCCGTTCACTGAGGCTTCCTCATAGGTTATCTCGATCTGGGAGCTTTCAAGCCTTGAAAGATCAATTATATCACCGATGATCTGAAGAAGTTTTTCGCTGTTATGGT
Source organism: Bacteroidales bacterium (assembly GCA_041303415.1). Taxonomy (GTDB): domain Bacteria; phylum Bacteroidota; class Bacteroidia; order Bacteroidales; family VadinHA17; genus LD21. Next base: position 14,940 of record JBFYPG010000037.1, on the reverse strand, counting down.
TGATGTGCTCTATGTATTCTTCCTTGATCTCCTTTGTTATGTCATCTGCAAGGAGAAGATTTGAAAAGCCCACAACGCTGTTCAGGGGCGTTCTTATCTCGTGTGATATGTTAGCAAGGAAACTTGACTTGAGCCTGTTGCTCATCTCGGCTTCAAGGTTGGCTTTCATAAGTTCCTCATTTACCTGCTTTAGCTTTGATATGTCACGTGAAACTGTCAGAGCACCGAAAATATCTCCTGATTCATCCCTCACAATAACCGACCTGGTGGAGAGGTTTACATAGTGTCCGTCTTTATGCCTCAGCTTCAGTTCGTTTACAGAGAAACCCTTTTCATTAAGGTCCTTCACCCGCCTCTTCGGATAATCATTGTCATCAGGGTGCATGAAATATGAAGGGTCAGTTGAATGATAGGACTCCCTGTCATATCCTATTATCGAATAAAACGCCTCATTTGCATATTTCAGGTTCCAGTCCCTGTCATAGAACGAAATACCATCATCAGCCGACTGTATAAGGCTCCTGTAAAATTTATCCGACTCGTAATATGTCCTGGTAAGCAGCTCTTTCTGTTCCTCAAGCTCCTTGTTTGTATTCTTGAGCTTTGAGTTGATCTCTTCAATTGTCCGGTTTCTCTCCCTGAGCTCCATGTTTTTCTTTCTCATCTTCAGGGAAAAATATACAATAACTGCGCAGGAGACAACAAGAGCTCCAAGTACAGTCAGAAGAAGATGCAGTGATGCTGTGGTGATTGACCGGGGAGCATTGCTGACGGCTGCCGAACCGTAAAGATGTCCTGAAATCATGATCATGGCCATTACAGGAATAAGCTCCGGGAAACGGCTTAAACAGCGGCTCTTTTTGCTATTGATAAAAAATATCATTGTTAAACAGACAAAATTTAAATTTAGTAATATTCCCCTGATTGTCATTATAAATCGGGGCGAATTTATGTATTCATAAAGTAGCAAATCCTGACTTTTTTCACAAAAATTGTTAAATTGCGGTTACATAACAGGGTATTTTATGAAGCCGGAGAGAACCTCGTCAAACGACAGAAAGTACAGTAATAATGAGATTACGGTATACTGGAAGCCGGATGCCTGTGTTCATGCATCATACTGTTACAGGGAGCTTATTGAGGTATTTGACCCGGGAAGACGTCCATGGGTCGACCTGAATGCGGCCCCCAATGATCAGATAATTGCTACAGTTGATATGTGCCCGACAGAAGCCCTTGCATGGAAGTGGAACGACGAAGAGAAGAACAGGCTGGTTGGTGCAGAACATACAAATCATGTCAAATTCAGGAGACCTGAACTTATGGAACCTGATCAGCCGGCACAGACGGGGCATCCGGTGAGCGTAAAAATAATGAAAGACGGGCCTGTTGTAATAAAGGGCAATTTTACACTTATCTCCGGCGGTGGCAGGAAAGAGATTACCGAAGGGATATTGTCGATCTGCAGGTGCGGAGAAAGCGACCATAAGCCATTCTGCGACGGTCGGCACAGGAAAACGGGTTTTTCGGGATAATATTTATATGATGGAAGATAAGAAGGAACAGAAACCGGATGCTGATGTGGAAATAATCGATTCCGGACCTCTAAGAATAACAGGAAATTTTATTCTGAAGGACCTCCAGAGGGATAAGGAATCAGTTCCCGGTGAAGTGTACCTCTGCAGGTGCGGAAAATCGTCAGATAAGCCTTTCTGCGACGGATCCCATAAAAGATTGTAACTTCTTATCTGGCAACCACATGAAAACATCCCTGGTTTATCTCATATGTTGCCCAGCATATCTTCTCCTCCCTCAGCTGCCAGATTACCTCCGCCAGTGATTCTTTCAGATAGCTCCTGTCGCAGTCAGTGACAAACCATTTTTTTGCCGTAAACCTTGCATAGCTGATATCAAATGCATTTCCGTAGAAATGTGGTGAATTTTCAGAAGCATTGGAATTTGCCTTTCTCAGGTTGCCGACAATCTCTTCTGTTCTTGTCATCGATGTGATCCTGAAGTCTGACCCTCTCAGGGGAGAACCTGATATCTTTTTCCTGAAACGCTTTCCGATCTCCCTGACAAGTTTTTTCCCGTCCTTCGTAAGATAAGGATAGCTGTGCGAGAGATCCTCGATCCTGTATCCCCTGCCATTCCTGATCCTGAATACTTTTCTTTCTGCTGCCATGGCAAGCAGTTCTTTTTCGTCGCGGCATTTTTCGATCCCCGCGGCTTTTGAAACGGCAATATAATCAGGCAGCATATCCCTCAGCTTCCTGCTGAATACGGGCTGTCCGTAGCGGATGCATCCCTGGCCGATCGTTTTGTTTATGAACCAGCGGAAACCTTCATTTTTGTCTTTCGGGCTGACAGCCGCCAGGATGAAGAAAGCTATGAGCAGCCCCGCAACGGTCAGAACCAGGTAACCTAAAGGCTTTACCCTTATCCTTTTAGCCACTCATTACCTCCTTTACCTTCTCTGCCGCTTCGCGGAACGATACAGCGGAAAATACTTTCAGCCCCGAGTTGTCGATGATCTGCTTCGCCTCTTCTGCATTCGTCCCCTGAAGCCTTACGATCACGGGAATCTTGATCTGTCCTATCGATTTGTATGCTTCCACAACGCCATTTGCCACCCTGTCGCATCTTACAATTCCGCCGAAGATATTGATTAGTATTGCCTTCACGGCCCGATCTTTAAGTATGATCCTGAATCCTGCTTCAACTGTCTTAGCATTAGCCCCGCCCCCTACATCAAGGAAGTTTGCAGGTGAGCCCCCCGACAGCTTAATGATATCCATTGTAGCCATTGCAAGGCCTGCTCCATTGACCATACAGCCTACGTTTCCGTCAAGTTTAATGAAGTTCAGCTTATTGTCTGATGCTTCCACCTCCACCGGATCTTCTTCGGCGAGGTCGCGCATCCCCGCAAGATCAGGGTGCCTGAACAGGGCATTATCATCGAGTACGAATTTGCAGTCAACAGCAATTATCCTGTTATCACTGGTCTTTAGCACAGGATTTATCTCAAGAAGCTGTGCATCACAGCCGGTGAATGTCTCATACAAGCCATTAAGGAACCTTATCATACTGGCGTGAGCGGCGCCCGAAAGGCCAAGGTTAAAGGCTATGTTCCTGCACTGGAATGGACGCAGTCCCACTGAGGGATCTATCTCTTCGGTAAAGATCCTTTCAGGTGTTTTCTCCGCTACCTCTTCAATGGACATGCCTCCGTCGGGTGAATACATGACCGTGTATCTGCCTCTGTTCCTGTTTAATAATATGCTTATATAGAACTCCTTGATCTCCGATTCACCCTTGTAGTAAACGTCCTGAGCGATCAGCACCCGGTTAACTTTTCTGCCGGCAGGACCTGTCTGCGGGGTGACCAACTTCATCCCGAGCATCTTCGAGGTGATGGCACCTGCTTCTTCGATGCTCTTTGCCAGTTTGACGCCGCCACCCTTGCCCCTGCCTCCGGCATGAATCTGAGCCTTAACAACAAAATACTCCGTTCCGAATTTTTCACGCAGCTGACCGGCTACCATAACAGCCTGGTCGGGAGTCTCCGCAACAAAGCCTTCCTGTATGTCAACATTATATGCCCGAAGCAGCGATTTACCCTGGAATTCATGAATATTCATATAATGGTATTAGAGTTTCGACTAACATAATTCACTAAATACAAAATAAAAGGATTAAAAGGATTTTTGTGTTATTTTGTGATAAAAAAGAATGCGTAAGCTTCAAAACAAAGAGCTTGGAAGAAAGAGCATCGATCAGTTCAAAAAATCCGGGAAGCTTCCGTTAATCATTGTCCTTGATAATGTAAGAAGCCAGGGCAATGTGGGATCAGTGTTCCGGACTGCGGATGCATTTCTGGTTGAAGCAGTTTATCTCTGCGGCATAACGGCCACACCACCGCACAGGGAGATCCGGAAGACTGCGCTGGGAGCAACCGAATCAGTGGAATGGAAATACTTCAGCGACACTTCAGCGGCTGTCAGGGAGCTTAAAACGGCGGGATACAAGATCATCGGAATTGAACAGGCAGAGGGTTCAACGCCGCTTGGTGATTTTAAGGCGGACAGAAATGTGAAATATGCCCTTGTGTTCGGACATGAGATCAAAGGTGTTGACCAGCATGTTATTGATGATTGCGATCATGTTATCGAGATCCCGCAGTTCGGGACCAAGCATTCCTTTAATATTGCAGTGAGCGCGGGAATTGTATTATGGGAATTGAACAGACAAAAAAAATAGAGGCGTTGTATGCAACGCCTCTACATATATATTCGTATACGATCTTACTGTACTATTGACTTGAATGTGTCGTCGTTCCAGAATTTTGCAAATTCAAGGTCGGTTTTTGCATAAGCCTTCCAGTCAGCCTTGACTGCTGCAGCTTCGCGAAGACCGTCAAGCATATAGTTCCTGTCGTCAAGTCTGGCACCAACGACTGCCTTCAGGTATGCGCCTCTTCCGTCAGGGCAGAGTTCCTTGGCACTGTCAAGGGTAATTTTTGCCTTATTGACGTCTTTCTTGAGAACCTGTGCAAGGGCGAGGTTGAAGCATGGTTCTGAACCGAAATAATTAACTGCATCATCATACTTCCCTTCGATGAGTGACAGAACTCCGAGGCCCCATTTCGATTCTGTTGTTGCGGAGGTCATTGATGTAAAAGTTTCTTTAGCTTTTGCATAATCGCCTTTTACAAGATAACAGAATGCAAGGTTATTCTTGACTACGTCGTTGTCATTGATAAGTTTTGCAGCTTCATAAGCCACGATAGCTTCATCGGTTTTACCAAGTGACATGAGGGCATAACCGATATTGTTGGCAGCGCGGATACATTTTGGATATGCTTCAAGAGCTGCTTTATAGAATGCAAGCTGTTCGTTGGCATCTTTGGTCAGGGTGCCTGCATAAAGCATTTCTTCAAGACTCAGGACTTTAGGATCTGATTTGGCCTGTTCAAGGATCTGCTCATCGCTTCTTCCGATCTTATCGACATTGATGATCATCTTAGACCTTCTCAGTTTGGGAAGAATATCGGTTTTGAGAGCTTCGTAGGCTGCAGCCATGTTCTTGATCTCTTTTTCGCGGACCTCAGGGTCGGCATACATTGAGAGAACACGCAGGATAAGGTCTTTATCCTGGATGGTTGATTTTTCAACCTCAGCCTTGAATCCTTCCCAGTCTTCCGGGGTTGTCAGTGAACTGAAGAAACCGGTTGCTTTTGCAGCTTCGATCTTTTCAAATTCTTTCTTCAGAAGCTTGTCAGCAGTAGTACCCCTGTTGCCTGACAGCCTTGTGTTGAGGTCAAGACCGCCGTCAGGTGATGCATATGAGCTGATGCCCACATTCTTGAACTGGCGGTTGGCGTCAGTGCTTACATTCTTGATATAGTCTTTCAGTGCAATGATATCTTCAGCTTTAAGCTCTGTACTGCGGATATCATACTGATTTATTACATAATTAATATCAGCAGCCTGGCTTTCAGGAACTATTCTTACAAATTTATCCTTCATCGCCACTGATCTTGCGTGTTTATTCACCAGTGTTGATGTTGCGATCACGCCATCAGCCAGCTTGACAGGATCAAAATCGAGGCTTTTAGCTCCTCTTACGGCCTTAACCCTGAGCATCAGCTCGGAAACCTTCATCGCATCCTTGTACGGAACAGTTGAACTGTATTTGAAAGTACCTCCGTTATAGGTGACAACCGGGTTGTTGGCCTGAACGCTTTCCCCCTGTACAACAGCTGTAGCTGTCTGGAAGCTGGATTCGCCCCCGGCATAGGTAAGAACAGGTGTTGCCGTGAGGACGGTCTTCTTGTCGAAATAGCTTGCCGGGAATGTGCCGGTTATTTCAACATTTACCATACCTCCGTGGGCCTCAAGTACCTTAGGGTTAACATCATACTTGACCAGACCTGCATTCTGTTTCATTTTATTCAGGCCGCTGCAGCTCGTCATCACAAGTGCGGCCAGAATAAGGATAAAATAGCTACTGATTTTTTTCATAGTAAAAAGAATTATTTGTTTATGATCGGTTTAATTCACAATAATTGAACAATATACAAAAATTTATGCAAATCTAAAAAAAAATAGTCAAAGTACCCGATAAATTTCACAAAATATTTACAGGATCACCATATTAAGCCCTGCAGAATACTCCCGGCTGAATATGGTTTCAACTACTTTTTTATAATTATCTTCATCAGCCACGAAATCTATCCCGTTGATATCAATGACGAGGTATTTATTCTCCGGATTCTGCCTGAAAAACGCGAAATAGCTCTCCTGAATTTTCTGAAGATAATCCCGGGTTATGGACTTTTCATAATCACGTCCCCGTTTTTGTATGTTATTAAGGAGCCTGTCAGGGTTAAGATGAAGGTAAACATATATGTCAGGCTTTGGAAGAGAGCCGTAAATTATGTAGAAGATCGTCCTGTACAGGTTATATTCATCGCCCTGAAGTGTTGACGATGCAAAAACCAGTGATTTCATGAAGTAATAGTCGGCAACGGTGAACGCCTTGAAAAGGTCCTGTGGTGCCAGCTCCTCCTTGAGTTGTTTGTAGCGGGAGGCAAGGAATGAGAGCTCAAGGGGGAAAGAGTATTTCCCGGGATCTTCGTAGAATTTGGGGAGAAACGGGTTATCGGCAAAATGCTCAAGGATGAGGTGCCCGTTCAACTGATCGGCCAGCCTGGTCGCCAGGGTTGTCTTTCCTGCACCGATATTCCCCTCAATTACAACATAATTGTACCTGATATCCATCTCCCTGAACAATAATCTGTCTTCGTTTTCCAAATTTAATGAAAAACGTAATATAAAAACATGTAGGGACGTTGCATGCAACGTCCCTACAGTATTCTAATGGTCAGGACTTTTATGGCCGTGTTCCTCCTTCGGCGGACGCGGAAGAAGCACTTTCCTTGAGAGCTTAAGCTTACCTGTTTTAGGATCAACATCAATAAGCTTGACCTCAACCTCATCGCCTTCCTTCAGTACATCCTCAACCTTCGCCACCTTTTTCCAGTCGATCTCCGAGATGTGGAGCAATCCGTCCTTATTGGGAAGGATCTCTATGAAAGCTCCGAATTGAACAATGGTCTTCACTTTGCCCTTGTACACCTGGCCCACTTCCGGAACAGTAACGATTTTCTTTATCCAGTCCACTGCAGCTGTAATTATCTCCTTGTTTTCACCGAAAACGTTTACATCACCGCGGCCGTCAATCTCTTCTACTATTATGGTAGCCCCGGTAACACGCTGTATCTCCTGTATTACTTTGCCGCCCGGACCGATAAGAGCCCCAATCATATCCTTCGGGATTGACAGCATCTCTATCCTCGGCGCATGAGGTTTAAGCTCGGGACGAGGTTCTGAGATCAGATTGTTCATGATACCCAGGATGTGCATTCTTCCTTTTCTGGCCTGGTCAAGAGCCTGTGACATAATCTCGAATGAGAGTCCGTCAACCTTGATATCCATCTGGGTTGCCGTTATTCCGTCGCGCGTGCCTGTAACCTTGAAGTCCATGTCTCCAAGATGGTCTTCATCGCCAAGAATATCTGAAAGTATTGCGTATTTGCTTTTATCCTTGTCGGTAATAAGTCCCATTGCAATTCCTGAGACAGGCTTGCGGATCTTTATACCGGCATCCATAAGAGCAAGTGTCCCTGCGCATACAGTTGCCATTGATGATGACCCATTTGATTCAAGGATATCAGAAACAACTCTTATTGCATAGGGGTTCTCCGCATCGGAAGGCATCATGTTCTTCAGAGCCCTGTGGGCAAGATTTCCATGGCCGATCTCCCTCCTGCTCACTCCACGGGCTGGTTTTGCTTCGCCTGTCGAGAAAGGCGGGAAATTATAATGAAGCGTGAATTTTTCAGTTCCCTGGTTCAGTACGTCGTCAATGATCTTCTCGTCAAGCTTGGTTCCCAGAGTTACAGTTGTAAGTGATTGTGTTTCTCCCCTGGTGAACAATGCTGAACCATGTGTTGCCGGAAGAGGATCTATTTCACACACTATCGGACGTATCTCATCGGGCTTCCTCCCGTCGAGCCTGAGATTATCATCAAGCACCATACGTCTTGAAGCTTCCTTGAGAACATCATGGTAATACCTTTTTACCATCTTCTCATCAATTGCGTCCTCTTCAGCATATTGTGCAAGGAATTCAGTTATTATCGCTTCAAAAGCATCCAGCCTCTTATGCTTGTCAGCTGTTGACGATTTTGCAGCCTGGTAACACTTGTCATAGGTCTCATCCCATACCTTTTTCCTGAGTTCTTCGTTATTGGTCTCATGGCAGTATTCCCTTTTAACCGGGGCACCGATCTCGCCGGCAAAATCTATCTGTGCCTTGCAGTGTACCTTAATGGCTTCGTGAGCGACCTTGAGAGCAGCAAGCATGTCTGCTTCAGAGACTTCTTTCATTTCGCCCTCAACCATTAGTATGTTGTCGAATGTAGCTCCAACCATAAGGTCAATGTCAGCATCCTCAAGCTGAGTGGCAGTCGGATTTACAATAAACTCACTGTTTATCCTTGCAACCCTTACCTCTGATATCGGACCCTTGAAGGGGATATCGGAAATTGTGAGTGCTGCAGATGCTGCAAGTCCGGCAAGTGCATCAGGGATAATATCCATATCTGCAGAGATAAGGTTTATTGTGACAAATGTCTCTGCATGAAAATCATCGGGAAAGAGTGGACGCAATGCCCTGTCGACCAGGCGGGATATGAGGATCTCGTAGTCTGACGGGCGTGCTTCCCTCTTCAGGAATCCTCCCGGTATTCGTCCGGAAGAAGCGTACTTCTCCTTGTATTCAACAGAAAGAGGCATATAGTCGGTATCTTCCTTTGCCTCTTTTGCTGCGACAACTGTTGCCAGCAGCATGGTTTTTCCCATTTTTAAAAGGACAGCCCCGTCAGCCTGTCTGGCGAGCTTACCTGTTTGCAATACTATTTGTCTCCCGTCGCCGAGATCAATAGTTTTTTCTTTTACATTAAACATTACAAATTTGATTTATGATTTTTTGAAATTACAGGATGCAAAATGGACGAAAAAAGGCAATTTTTGATTGCCTTCCTTCTTATTTGCGTAATTTCAAAGCTTTAATGATTTCACGATACCTGCTGATATCCTTTACTCTCAGGTAGTCAAGAAGCCTTCTTCTCTTGCCGACAAGCTTTATAAGCGCCTGCTGGGTGCTGAAATCCTTTTTATTTTTCTTGAGATGTTCAGTGAGATGGTTTATTCTGTACGAAAACAGGGCTATCTGGCCCTCAGCTGTTCCCGTATCGATCTCTGACGTTCCAAAGCTTTTGAAAAACTCCTGCTTTTTTTCAGTTGTTAAGTACATGTCTCTGACTAAAATGTTGTTAATCCAAATATAAATTGAGTCTCCAATTTTGGAACGCAAAAATAAGGCTTTTTTATGTAAACTATCAAACAATTGGAAGATTTTTTAAATTATTCCTGCTTTTTCGTGCTCATGTACATAGAAAAGACGCAAATAGCAGGCCATTCGTTGCGTTTGATCATGTAAATATTCGTCTGTTTATCAAAGAAATTCGATTATTCGTCAAAGAATCCCCGCTCCGCCGAAGCGGAGCACCCCCTAAAGGGGGTTTAAAACCATATTATTAAGATACAAAAGAAAACACGGTTGGGTTTATAACCCCCCTTTAGAGCCTGTCCCGACCGCAGGTCGGGAGGGGGTGGGGGGTGGCTCCAACATCAACTCATTCTGACTCTTTAGATTTCTGCCCAGACTTATCAGCTTTGCGCCGATACGGCAACTGAGACATCGCCTCTTTTTGCAGTAGTTGTTCCTCAGCTGAATAAGCGCCTGTGAACAGAAGGCTGACTCTGCAACCACACCTGCTGACCGCCATTCATCAATAATAGAGTTTTGCTCCGGACCTATCTCTTCAAGGAAAGAGAGTGCCCTCTCACAAATACTCATTTCATCCCGGTACCTTCCGTAAACAAAAATTACGGGTATGACTGCATTAATAAGAAAGATATCAGTTGCCTGCGAACCTGTTACCCTGGAAGATGATCTGCTTTTCCTGCCGAATACAAAATGGTCATTCCAGTAATCTGAAGCAGATACTTCAAAAAGTTTTCTCATGTAGTTTATATTACTGATTTCCAGTACTTTAGAAAACATGCCACCTGTCACAGTCAGCATGCCTGCAAGCTGTGATATGCGGATGGTAGGGAAATTGGCAGGTCGCAGACGCGCAAATTTCCACATCCAGCCATGCATCGGCCGGATAGAATATTTTGCCGATAATATCCTGTATTCCTTAATAAGGTCTTTATAATAGCCGTCATTAACAGCCTCCCTGAAAAGTCCTTCATCAAGCAGTCCTGCCGTACCGAAGAGCAGAGCCTCAACCTGGAACCTGTTGTCGGAATGTCTGCGTATTATCCTGAAGGGCAGCGACGCGGCCAGCATCTCAAACGGCTCCGTATTCACCCTGAAGCCGAAATACCTTGCAAGTACCCTGTAGAATGTCTCCTCCCAGTCGCTTCCGGTCTCCATAAAGATCTTCCTTACCTGACCCGATTTCTCCTCAATGCGCTCTATGGCGAGTGCGTTCAGCCAGTGCCGTATAAAAAAGCTGTCAAGACTTTTCAGTTCAGTCTGGCAGGCGATAACCAGCGGATTGTTTAGCAGCTCAACATATTTTTCGTAAAGGAAATGATCGAATACCAGGGGAACCGTAAGTATATTCTCCCCCCTGGTATTGAATACCGGCTTGTCATTTTCGGCAACAACATGAAGTATTACATTATCAAAAGCCGGATCAGCATTATGCCCATGACTATCGTAATGAGATGCTTTTATATGTATCTCAACATTGCCTGCCCATTCGGTTCCGGCTATCCTGAGCCTGGCATTGAAAAAATCGGGTCCGGAGTCACGGTTATACTCTCCCGGATGGATGACAGTTACCTTATTGCCCTCATTATCAATCAGTTTATCTGAATCATACAGACAATATTTCCACAGGTAATGGAGGAATTCTTCTTTCATGGAGCACGAGTTTTAGATAAACAGCGAAAGTATAAAGATACGAAAAAAGGTACAACGGTGCAACGGTGCAATGGTACAAAGGCAAAAATGACCTGCACGACTGCATGACCGCAAGACCTGCAGGACTATTTAAATAAGGTTTCGCTCGGAAAGATATTGCTCCATTTCGAGCTGGAGTTCGCTGGCCTTTTCGCCTGCCACCCTATCGAAATTTTCAGTGCTGTCGGCGAAGATTATTCCCCTGGAGGAGTTGACCAGCAGACCGCATTTGTTGTTCATCCCGTATTTTGCCACTTCGGCCAGGCTGCCTCCCTGGGCGCCTACACCCGGGACAAGCAGAAAATGTTCCGGAACGATTCTCCGGATATCCCTTAGCATCGCGGCACGGGTTGCGCCGACGACATACATCAGGTTGTCAACGGTTCCCCATTTCTGGGATACGGTAAGCACCCTTTCAAAGAGTTTTATGCCGTCTTCATTGTGATACTGGAAATCATCGGCTCCTTTATTGGAGGTAAGCGCCAGCAGTACAACCCATTTTTCAGGATACGACAGGAAAGGAGTAACCGAGTCCTCTCCCATGTAAGGTGCGACCGTCAATGCATCGAAAGGAAGGTTCTCAAGAAAAGCTTTCGCATACATTTTTGATGTATTTCCAATGTCACCTCGCTTTGCATCAGCAATAACCAGTATTTCAGGGTGTTTCTTTTTGAGGTACCTGACTGTTGCTTCAAGGGTAGTCCACCCTGATGATCCGTTTGATTCATAGAACGCCACATTTGGCTTGTATGCAACAGCATATTTGTGGGTGGCATCAATGATCCTTTTATTGAATTCAAACACCGGATCCTTCTTCTTTTTAAGGAATGCCGGTATTTTCTCAATTTCCGTATCGAGGCCGACGCACAGGAAGGATCTTTTTCCCCTTATGCTTTCAAACAATTCCAAATAGTTCATAAACAGGTTATTTAGATATTGCTATCCTTAAGCCGTTCAGTATTCTCGGCCATCTGCAGGGCGTCGATAACGTCCTGGATGTTTCCGTCGAGGATTGACGGCAGGTTATAGAGCGTAAGGCTGATCCTGTGGTCGGTCATCCTGCCCTGGGGATAGTTGTATGTACGTATCTTTGCCGACCTGTCGCCGGTGGATACCATCGTCTTGCGGCGGTGGGCTACCTCATCAAGATACTTCTGGTATTCAAGGTTATAGAGCCTTGTTCTTAATTCCTTAAGGGCCTTATCGTAGTTCTTGAGCTGTGACTTTTCATCCTGGCATGTTACAACGATGCCCGTGGGAACATGGGTCAGGCGGATCGCGGAATAGGTGGTGTTGACTGATTGCCCCCCGGGGCCGGAAGAACAATAGGTATCTTTTCTGATGTCCTCGTTCTTTATCACAATGTCAAATTCATCGGCTTCAGGCAGAACCACCACTGTTGCTGCGGAGGTGTGGATACGACCCTGTGTCTCAGTCTGCGGCACTCTTTGTACACGGTGAACGCCTGATTCATATTTCATGATGCCATATACGCCGTCACCGGAAACACTCATGACAATCTCCTTATAGCCTCCGGCTGTACCTTCGGAAAAACGGTTTACTTCAACCTTCCATCTTTTTGATTCAAAGTATTTGGAATACATCCTGAAGAGGTCACCTGCAAAGATACTTGCCTCATCGCCTCCGGTACCGGCCCTGATCTCGACCACGGCATTCTTTTCGTCCTCCGGATCGATTGGGATCAGCAGCATCTTTATCTCCTCCTCCATTTCCGGTATCTGGCTGTTCATGGCTTCAAGCTCTACTTTTGCCATCTCCCTCATTTCATCATCCCTTTCAATGGAAAGAAGATTCTTTGTGCTTTCAATATTTGTAAGGGTAAGCTTATATCTTTCATAAGCTTCAATGATGGGCAGAAGGCTTTTATACTCCTTGTTCAGCCCTACATAACGTTCCATATCAGTGAGCACTTCCTGTTGCGTCAGGAGTTCCCCCACCTCAACAAACCTCTGCTTTACTCCTTCGAGCCTCTCAAGTATTATATTACCTGCCATGATCTGAATTTTCGGGGACAAAGGTAAAAAAAAGGCGCAAAGGCGCAAAGGCTTAACGGCGCAAAGGCGATTTATGATGTATTATATGCGACATGAAAAGAATGAGGGGGAGAGGGGGTGATGGGGAGATGTGTTTTTAATATTTAAACCTCCCGAATTCCGAACTTATCGTCAGTTTCTTCTTATCTGATGCCTCGCAATGCCCTATTATCTTCGCATCAAGGTTGAATGAGGAGGCAATGCTGATCATTTCCTCAGCATGTTTCTCATGTGTATATATCTCGAACCGGTGGCCCATGTTGAATACCTGGTACATCTCCTTCCAGTCTGTACCGGATTGATCATGAATAATTCTGAAAAGCGGTGGAAGAGGAAACAGGTTGTCTTTAACAACATGCAGATTATCAATAAAATGGAGTACTTTGGTCTGACCCCCGCCCGAGCAGTGCACCATTCCGTGAATCTCCGGTCTCAACGCTTCTGTTAATTTTTTCACAACAGGAGCATAGGTGCGTGTCGGGGAAAGGACCAGTTTACCTGCAGTGAGATTAAGCCCTTCAACAGGATCGGTCAGTATTAATTTCCCTGAATAGACAAGGTCGCCGGGGAGTGACGGATCGAAGCTTTCCGGATATTCTGAAGCAAGGTATTTTCCGAACATATCGTGTCGGGCCGAGGTAAGTCCGTTGCTTCCCATACCGCTGTTGTATTCCTCCTCGTAGGTTGTCTGACCCGATGAAGCCAGTCCGACAATTACATCTCCCGGTCTGATCCTGTCATTGGAGATGACGTCTCCCCTTCTCATCCTGGCTGTGACAGTTGAATCGACTATTATTGTGCGAACCAGGTCGCCGACATCAGCGGTCTCTCCTCCCGTGGAATAAATTCCGATGCCCAGGCTTCTGAGTTTTTCAAGGAACGCTTCGGTCCCGTTTATGAGAGCGGAAATAACTTCACCGGGAATCAGGTTTTTATTACGTCCTATCGTTGATGAAAGAAGGATATTATCGAAAACGCCCACGCAGAGAAGGTCGTCTATGTTCATTACGATTGCATCCTGTGCTATTCCTTTCCACACGCTCATGTCGCCTGTCTCTTTCCAGTAAATATAGGCGAGTGAGGATTTTGTTCCGGCGCCGTCGGCGTGCATGATGTTGCAGTAGTCTTTATCGTTGCCAAGAAGGTCGGGGACGATCTTGCAGAAGGCTTTGGGGAAGAGGCCTTTATCTATATTCTTAATAGCTGAGTGCACATCCTCTTTCTGTGAGGAGACGCCGCGTTTATCGTATCTGGATGAGGTGGACATAAATATTAATTCGGGACTAAAGATAGGAAAAAGTTGCTGGTTGCTGGTTGCTGGTTGCTGGTTGTTTTAATTAAACTATTCGTCAAAAAAATTTGACTTGATTCTTTTTTTGTTTTAAATTGTATAAGCAGAACGCCTGATTTTCAACTATTTCGCCAAAATATTCGAAAATCCGGAAGGTGAAGTAGTATGCTCTCCCCACTGGCTTTTCAAGCCTTTATATCACATACAGCAATTTTCGTTCATCGTACCATCGCACCGTCAAACCGTAATACCTCCATACCGTCATACCGTCAAACCGTCATACCATCAAACCGTAATACGTTATAGTCATGAAACCAAAACTCTCCCTCGCTCTTCTTTTATCTTTTATCTTTAATCTTTTATCTTCTCAGGTCCCGCAGGGATTTAACTACCAGGCCGTTGCCCGGGATGGAGTATCAGGTAACCCGATTACTGATCTGATAGATGTGAAGATCGCGATCCTGTCAGATGATGAGCCTGAAGAGGTAA
>JBFYPG010000036.1:0-12967 GCA_041303415.1 Bacteroidales bacterium | reverse complement strand
GAACAGCAAAACAAATTCACTTCGCCTTCAGATTTTAAGAAAGGTGTCCGTTCTCTTTATCTTGATCATTATAAACCAGTATTCTTCATCTTTGACCAGTTCGAGGAGCTCTTTATATTCGGCGATAAAGAAGAGCGGCGCTCATTCATTCATATTGTTAAATTATTAACAGAGTCGGAGCTTCAGTGTCGCATGATCTTTGTAATGCGTGAGGAGTACATGGCCGGGGTTACCGAGTTTGAGAAGTTCATCCCGACCTTCTTTACAAATCGTGTCCGGATAGAGAAAATGTCGCACCTCAATGCCCTTGAAGCAATCAATAAGCCATGTAATGTATTCAATATCAGCCTTGAGGAAGGTTTTGCAGAATCACTTCTTGAGAAACTCAGTCCCGGCGAAACCGATGTGGAGCTGACTTACTTACAGGTATTCCTCGATAAGATTTATCGCTTAGCAGTGGGATTTGTTCCCCCCCCTGGGGGGGAATTAAAAGGGGGGTCGTCTCCCCTACCAGAAAGCAAAGGGGGGTCGATACCCAGGGAAAAAGAAGGGGGGTCGCCTCTCTCTTTCACCCTCTCCCTCCTCTCCCGTACCGGCAACGTCTCCGACCTGCTTGGAAGTTTTCTCGATGAGCAAATATCTCTTCTTGATAATTCGGATAGTGCCCTGGTTCTTTTAAAATCATTCGTTTCGGTAAAAGGTACAAAACAACCGATGACTCCTGAAGAGGCCGGAGAATATGCCCTGACGCTTGGAAAGGATATTAAAGGACCTGTCATCAAAGAACTGATACAGACATTTGTAAACCTCAGGATATTATGCGAAAAGGATCAGAATGGGAGATATGAACTCAGGCACGATGCGCTGGCTGCCAAAATATATGAAAAGTTTACAATAGCGGAGAAGGAACTTCTTGAGGTCAGAAAATATGTCGAGAATGCATATTACACCTATGAAAAACGCGGCATATTACTTGACAGGCGGGACCTTGATTATCTGGAAGCATATGAGAATAAACTGATTCTTACTCAGAGCCTTACCGATTTTGTCAGTCTGAGCAAAGACAAGCTCCTTAAACAGAGACATGCTTTAAAGCGTATCACAAGGATATCAACATTGATTTTCCTGCTGATTCTGGCGATAACCTTACGGTTTTATATAAGCACCCAGCAAGGTGATGATACTTATGCTGCATTCGAATCGGCTATTGTTCAGTCTATTACAGACCCTGTAAAAGGTCTGATCGCTGAACTTGATTTATGGGAAAAGGACAGTACATCCGGTCAGCTGCATGGTATTATATTAAAAAACTTCCAAAGCATTATAACAATGCAGGCAGACTCTGCTGATCCCGTTTTCTGGATTCAGAATAAACTGAAACCAATAGAAATGGAATCTGTAATCATAAATTCGGAAATAAGCAAGGGAGGAAGATACATTTTCGGATGGACAGAAAATAAAAATGTTTTTGTATATGATCTTCTATCTGGTAAGACATCCGTTTTCAAAGCTCAAGGCATTTTAAAACACCTGGAAATCTCAGAAAGAGATTCAGTTCTGGCTCTGATATATGAGAATGACAAAGCATCTGTCTTTAGTTTTGAAGGGAAAAAGAGATATGATTTTACCACCACATTGAACCAGGTTATGAAGGAGAACCTTGTCTGTTTCTTCCCATCCGGGAATAATCAGATGGCAGCTGTCAACGATAATAACACAAATATCTATAACAACTCGGGAAAAATTGTTTACAAGCTTAAAGGGCACTTGGAGCAAGTGAATTCATTAGACATTTCACCGGATGGCAGATTCATTGTGACAGCTTCTTCTGACAAGAATGCCTATCTCTGGAACTATAATCATGAAATGAACAATTACAGCATTTACGATTCACTATTTGGACATCATGATACCATATGGTCATGCAGGTTTAATAAAACCGGGAAATATATAATTACAGCATCAAAAGACAGTACGATAAAAATCTGGAACTTCAATGGCCGGCAGATTAATCCTGTGTTCAATATAGTCGTAAATACTGGCAGGTACAGGCTCAACAATGGAGAAGAAGATGAGGATAGAACCAACCCTCGCTATTCAAAATACTATGGGAAATTTTGTGATGCAGCTTTCAGTCCTGGTGAGATGGAAATTCTAGCCACAGGATATACTAATGGATCTGATTCACTCATGAATTCCAGGATATATTATTACAAGGTTATGTTCACTGACGGGGGAGGCGGATTTCCTCATGCTTATAAAAGATCTTATTTTTTAGGATCAGCGGCAGGAGAAGAGACTACATCAATGACATTCAGTGACCTGATAATATCTCCGGATGAGAAAGTTGCAGCTGCAGTCGATAGTATTTCTTCACAGATCTATATTCTGACCGGTACAAGTTTTATTTTAACCACTTATGCCGGCAGTAATCCGATGTTCTCAAACAATGGAAAAGAGTTATACTGGGTTTCAGGAGAAAAGATTTTCAGAACCCTGATTCAGCCGGTAGAGATCAGAAAACTTGTCGAATCAGTAATTAAATCACGAAGATCAAAAGAAATTAATTTTATTGAGATCTGAGTTATTCCGTATTTATCCCATTCTTATTTTCAATCGGATAATCCTTCATATTAAAACCGTATGAAGGGATGTTTTTAATTATTTTACGGGCATCTGGACTCCAGATAAGAGTATTCAATTCCGGCACCATATATCGGCTTACATACAGGATAAAAATAAATGCCCCGGGAATAAGTATTCGCCTCAGTATCTTTTTATAATATGGCTGCCAGTCAATATATCCGGAAGAATGTAGAGTAATTAAAATATATATTGTCATGACAATAAGAGAGACCATACCTGCTAATGTCAGGGTACCACCGGCCGGCCAATGCTGAATTTTAAACATCTGTCCGAGAAATGCTATTGATACAGCCAGGCTGCCATAAAAAGAGACATTCCGGAAATAAGTGTTCTTGTCCGCGATAGTGAGGCAACGGATCCCAAACATATAGCTTCCTACGCTCAGTAAAGTTGAAAATATTGAAATAATTAAGCCAGCAAGCGGCCAGTGCATCCTTTTAAAAAAAATCCCCACAATTAATAGCGATAGAAATAAAGTAACACTGAAAAGAGATAATGCATCAGTATAAAGTGTAACATGAATTAATACCAGGATAAGTAACAATAAAGTAAAAATTAACGTAACATAGAAAGCGGCTGAGTATTCTGAATAAATAACAACCATAAATATTGATACCAAACCGGAAACCGGAAAAAGGAACAATGAGTATTTTGCTATCTTCCTTGCCCAGCTTTCAACTTTCATTTCAAGAGCATAGAGGGATATAATTGTCAATAAGGAAAATGACAGGAATAGCATAGAAATGACTACCGGAGGTTGGGAATTAATAATAAGTGCTGTAATTAATCCTGCCAGAGATATAAAAGCGATCACCAGCGATACAATTATTATTTTCCTTTTAAGTGATTTCTGCATCTGCACTAATAGTTTGGATGAAATAAAGTTACACCATTTCCATTCATTCCGCAAGTTTTTCTTAATTACCAACTTATCATTTTTTGTCTACCTTGGCGCCTTAGCGCCTTAGCGGCTGTAATTTTTTGCCACGAAGGCGCTAAGACGCTAAGGTTCACAAGGTAATTATGACAATTAACTGATAGTCTTCCTCTTTTGATATGATCCTGATTTTTACTATATTTACTTGACTATGCCGGATTGAACAAAATAATATGAAATCCCCCTTCAAATTCCTTGATAGTTACACCAAAGACGACCGAGCGATATTCTTCGGTCGCGACCGCGAGATAGAAGAGCTCTATCACCGGGTATTCGAGAGCAGGATCATGCTCGTTTACGGAGTCTCGGGGACAGGTAAGTCGTCGCTTATCCACTGCGGGCTGGCAAACAAGTTCCAGGATACTGACTGGCTGCCGATAGTTATCCGCAGGGGAGGAAATATCATTGATAGTATGTCTGCAGGGATCCGTTCGGCTTCGCTCACGGATCAGCAAACCAAATTTTCAACTCCTTCAGATTTCAAAAAAGGTGTCCGGTCATTATATCTTGATCATTACAAACCTGTCTTCTTCATCTTCGATCAGTTCGAGGAGCTATTCATTTTTGGTGATAAAGAAGAAAGAATATCTTTCATTCATATTGTTAAATTATTAACAGAATCGGAGCTCCAGTGCCGGATGATATTTGTGATGCGCGAGGAGTACATGGCCGGGGTCACCGAGTTTGAAAAGTTCATTCCGACATTCTTCTCAAACCGTGTGCGGATAGAGAAGATGTCGCACCTCAATGCCCTTGAAGCGATCAAACAACCATGTAAAGTATTCAATATCAGCCTTGAAGAAGGCTTTGCCGAATCACTTCTCGAAAAACTCAGTCCCGGCGAAACCGACGTAGAGCTGACCTACCTTCAGGTTTATCTTGACAAGATATTCCGGTTAGCAGCTGGATTTGTTCCCCCCCCTGGGGGGGAATCAAAAGGGGGGTACTCGCCCACACCAGAATTAAAAGTGGGGTCGGATAAAAGCCAGGGTGGATCTACCACTCCCACTCTCAATCTCACTCTGAATTTTACCCTCTCCCTCCTCTCCAAAACCGGCAACGTTTCCGACTTGCTGGGAAGCTTCCTTGACGACCAGATTTCTCTGATGGAAGATCCCGATAATGCCATGAGCGTCCTTAAAGCATTTGTTTCAGGTAAAGGAACGAAAAGACCTGCCAGTGAACAGGAAGCATTTGTTAATATACACTCCTTCGGGAAGGAAATATCACCTGAAACAGTAAAGGAGCTAATCCAGTCATTTGTAAAGCTCAGGGTTCTAAGAGATAAGGATGATAATGGCAGGTATGAACTGAGGCATGATGCCCTTGCTGAAAAGGTTTACGAAAAATTTTCGACTGCCGAAAAGGAACTTCTCGAGATAAGACAATTTATTGAAAATGCATTTCAAGCATATATAAAACGGAAAGTACTTCTTTCAGATGAAGACCTGAAATATATTGGTGAAAATGACTCCCTGTTAAACCTGAATAGCAACATAAAGGAATTTTTTTCAGAAAGCAGAATGCACATAAAAGCCAGGATTAAAACAGTCAGGAGGCTCACTGCTGTCTCAGCTGTATTATTTGCTGCACTATTTGGCATTCTGATATATTTTGCATATAGCCGCATTATCAGGGTAAAAGCCAATTATACAGCTATAAAATCTATAACACAGGTAGTCGATCCTGTGGCAAGATTAAATCTGGCATTCACTGCGTGGGAAAGTTATCCTGATGTTCTTCCGAAAGAGGCTATCCTCAAAGCTTTCAACTGCATTCTGGGATCAGATATCAGCGACACACTGAAGATAAGAAAAGCAAAAGGGCTTAACCTGAGTTTTGATGCAGCTCCAGTTAAAATTGAATTCGCTGCATGCACAAGGGATAACAGTCTTATTTACGGATATGGAGATTCGTTGATAATGATCTGGGACACAAAGGGAAAATTAATAAGTAAATTTAAAGTTAACAATCCGCATGTTATTGATATCAAAATATCAAGCGATAATAAATTCATTGGCACAGTGAGCAGCGATAGCATACTGGAGATACACACTCTTGAGGGCTTAATGCAGTTTGAAAGAAAAACTAATTCTAATATTCTGAATACCAGACAAATATTCCAATTTACAAACAAAAATAATATTGTTTTTCTTTCAACTGATAATGACGTCGAAATACTTGATATAAACGGAAATTTAATTCAAAGTCTGGAAAAACACTGTAATGGTGTAAATGCTGTTGATATCTCAGATAATAATTACTTTATAGCTACAGCTTCGTCAGATCATACTATCAATATCTGGTACTTAAATAATGTTAAAAACAGGTATGACTACTACAACACTCTAAGAAATCATACTGATACTGTCTGGAGTGCAACATTTTCAAGAGGAGGATTAAGTATATTGTCTGCATCAGCTGATGGCACCGTTGAAGTCCGTTCAATCAATGATGATTACATTGATTATCCGAGATTTCCTGCAAATTTAAAATACTGTGACGCATTATTCACTGACCAGGAAAGAGGTATAATTGCTTCTTTATATTATTTCAGAGATAGTCTTCCAGTAAAATTATATACTGCAATTGATTATAACAATCCGGCAATAACAGTAAGGTCTGGCGAACAACAAATAAGTGGTTTAAGTTATTATGTTTTTAATGGATTTGAATCCCTGTCTTTTTCATCAAATGAAGATTATTTTTCATATTCTCTCAATGACAGCAGTTATCTTGCTGACAATAGATTAACTCTGGAAAAGAACACATCGAACATTGCAGCTAACCATGTATTAATGGCTATGCAAGGAACCAAACCATTTTTTTCTTCCGATAGCAAATATGTATTTTCACTTGACAGCAATCTGATAAAAGCTTACTTTATTGATATTGACACAATTCTGGGTTTTCGATAGTAAGATACCTATTTACTAAAATCCAATTTTCGGAATACCCTCAAGATCAAAAAGTTTAATATCCCCCTGTTGCCATGGTGTTGATGAATAATCAGCTTCCAGCATCATCCTGAAGGCATCTTCAAAGACATAAACAATTGACATAAATACAAAAAGGAATACTATTGGCAGGATAATCATCCGATAGAAAATTTTACGGTCAAAACCAGACCATTTCACGTAATTAGAGTAGGGGAGCAGAAAAACCAAAGCAAGTATTGAGATTAGAAACAACAGGCTGCCTGAATATCCAAGGAAATCCCCAATTCCACGTGGCCAGTGTTGAAGCCTGATAAGGAATCCGGAAAGAAAAAGTGCCGCGACAAAACTTGACAATGACCCAAACCATCTGAGAAACTGGTTATGTGAAAATTTAAGCTGAAATCTGATCGAGTTAATGATCGAAGATATCACAACAATAAATGTACTTGCAGCTAATATGAAACCAGCTAATGGCCAATGATTCCTTTTAAATAATATACCAATTGCAAATGCAACAAACAGATAAAAATACCAGTTATAAAACTTTTTTGAATAAAAATAAATGCCGCCGATATCGGTAAACAGCAGAAAAGCACAAATAAGTATCAGCACGACACTATCAGTATTTACTGCAAATATAAAAGCCAGTAAGAAAACAGGCAGTGCTGACCAAAGAATTATTCTTAAAATCTTGTTTTTTGTTGTATTAACTGCCAATTCATCAGTCATTTTCATATCCGTATTTAGTCGGAATTAAAGTTACACCAATTTCCTTCATTCCGCAAGTTTTTCTTTATTACCAGATTATCAATTTTTGTTTTCCTTGGCGTCTTAGCGCCTTTGCGGCTGAAATTTTTTGCCACGAAGGCGCAAAGACGCAAAGAAACGCAAGGGCAATGCAAATTTATTGATATTCAGCATCTGTTGTATTTCCGCTAATTCTTATTAAATTTACTCGGAAGCTGAGTGTATGAACGCGAAAGTAAATCCTATCGATATCACCAATGAATTGCTCTGGCAGTCGAGGTTCGGCGATTCTGCAAAGGTGGCCGCTGATGCTGCGGATAACCTTAAGAAGGCCGAAAAGGCTTCATATCCGAAGGGTATCGCTTATGCCAACCTGAATATCGCTGCCGCTAATTTCTACCAGTCAAAAAACGACATAGCCCTAAAACATCTGTCGGAATCATTTCACTGGTTCGAAGAGAATAAGAAAGAAAAAGGATATGTAAGAGCCCTCCTCCTGAAAGGTAATATCTTCGAAAGCTTCGGCGATTATGAAAAGACGCTGCAGATGTGGCTTGAAGCATATAAGAATTCTGCAGAAATAAATGACAAGGAATGCGAGGGAGAATCGTGCAGCCAGCTCGGACTTATATATTCAAGGCTCTGCAACTTCCCGAAGTCACTTGAATTTTTCAACAGGGGACTGAAGATCAGGGAAGAGTTCATGGATGAGAACGGCGCGGCATCCTCACTGAACAGGATAGGAATGGTGCTGCGGCAGATGAAGAAATATGATGAGTCGCTGGAATACTATTTCAGGAGTCTCGAAATACGAAAAAAGAACAATCAGCTGGCAGCCATCCCATGGACCATGCTCGGTATTGCAAGCACTTACGAAGAGATGGAAAAACACCCTGAAGCGCTGGAGTACTATGAACAGGGATTGACAGGTGGTGATAAGAGGTGCTCGCTGCAGTGTATGCTTGGTTCAGGACGTGTATACAGCCAGATGGGAGATGAAGATCATGCAGGGGAGAGACTGAAAGAATCCCTGGAGATGGCAGAAGAACTAAAATCGCTGGCTCTGATTGCTGAAGCGCATGCAGCTCTCTCTGCCCATTACGAACTCTACAGGAAGCCTGATAAAGCCCTGGTAAGCTTCAAGCAGTACCTGAAGGTCAGGGAATCACTCCAGAGCAATGAGGTACAGAATAAGATCAGCAACATTGAGGTTGCACATGCCGTTGAGAAATCGGAACAGGAAAAGGAGATATACCGCTTAAGGCATGTTGAATTGAAGGCTGCATACGACATTATTGAAGAGAAGAATAAAGATATTACCGACAGTATCAACTACGCCAGCCGGATACAGAGAGCCATGCTCCCAAAGCCATCCGAAATAGAGGGATTCCCTGAAAAATGCTTTATGCTCTACCTTCCGAGAGATATTGTCAGCGGCGATTTCTACTGGTTCACGGAGATAATGGATAAACTGGTATTTGTTGCGGGCGACTGCACCGGTCATGGTGTGCCAGGATCTCTCATGAGCATGCTCGGAATATCGTTCCTTGAGGAGATTGTAAATAACCGGGAGATAATTGAATCAGGGAAGATCCTTGACGAGCTGAGAAAGGAGGTTCAGCGGGCGCTTCATCAGAAGGGTGAGAGGGAGGAGGCACGCGACGGAATGGATATTGCGCTTTGCGTCATCGACTGGAAGAACAGCTCAATTCAGTATTCCGGAGCCTATAATAACCTTTACCTGATACGCAGCGGTGAGCTTATTGAATATCCTGCCGACCGTATGCCGATTGGTATCTTTGAACGTGTGGATGAGAACTTTGCCAGCCGGAACATTACTTTTCAAAAAGATGATATAATATACATGTTCTCAGATGGTTACGCTGACCAGTTCGGAGGACCGCACACGAAAAAATACAAATATACTTCACTCAAGAACCTCCTGCTTGAGATCAACACTCTGCCGCTGGAAGAGCAGCGCAACCGGCTTGAATCGGAATTCTTCAAATGGAAAGGCGAAAGGGATCAGACGGATGATGTGCTCATTGTAGGGCTCAGGTTGTGACTCCAGCCCTCTTCACTTCCAGCACTTTTGTTGTACCCCCGGTTTCGAGGTTGATGCCGTGAGGTTTATTGGTCTTCCACGAGCCGCCGGTGAAATCAGGTACATCAATAGACATCGATCTGTTCGCTATCGACCACTCGCTCAGTGGCGCAACTGAACTCCACACTGCCCCGTCATACACATCCTGGTCAAGCGGCAATCCGTTCCTCAGGCAGTCGATCATTCGCCAGTCCATGATGAAATCCATGCCGCCATGACCTCCGACTTTCTTAGCCATCTCACCCACCCTCTTTATTATCTCAGGCGTGAACTTTTCCCACAGATCCTTCACCTCCTGCTCATTAAGCCACTCATGCCCGAGTGCAATCAGTTCCTGCGGATATTTAATGGCGGCACCCGAAGTTCCGCTTACAACGTGCAGTCGTGAATAAGGTCTGACTGAGGCTACATCATGCTGGATCATTATTGTCCGGCCGAGGTTTGTGCGGACAAGGGTGGTATTCATATTGCCGCGGTAATTCCTGTTCGAGAATTCTGTATAGAAAGGATCGCTCTTTGCCAGTGCATCGGCATATTTTCCGAAAGTGAAATCATTTGTCGCCATTGATGTAAGATATTCCATCCTGTCGCCGCGGTTGATATTCATTACCTGGCAGATAGGTCCCAGGCCGTGAGTCGGATATAGATTCCCGTTCCTTGAGGCATTCTCCTTCAGCCTCCACATGCCTGTATATCCGCCATCTGATTGTTTGTCATCCTCGGGCTTGGCGAAATTCGCACTTACTAGGTTATGTATATAAGCTCCCTCGCCATGAACAATATCGCCGAACATTCCCTGGCGGGCCATGTTGAGGGTAAGGAGTTCAAAGAAATCGTAGCAGCAGTTCTCAAGCATCATGCAGTGCTTCTTTGTCCGTTCAGATGTTTCAACAAGCTGCCAGGCTTCATCAATCGTGCGGGCGATAGGAACTTCACAAACAACATGCTTACCCTGCTCCATGGCGTAAACCGCCATGGTTGTGTGCCATACCCAGGGTGTACATATATATATAAGGTCAAGATCAGGCATCTCTGCAAGTTTTTTCCATATATTTTCATTACCTGAGAACTCCTGTGCTTCCGGTCGTCCTATGGTTGCAAGATACTTCTGCGAGCCCTGTGTTGCAGCCGGACGAAGGTCGGCTAGTGCCTTTATTTCAACACCTTCTATATATGAGAGTCGCTGAACGGCTCCGCTGCCGCGGTCGCCCAGACCGATGAATCCGACTCTCACTACAGAAAGTGGCGGAGCCGAATAGCCCGACATGTTGAACTTCTGCGGATGGGCTTTTTTGACTGCTTCGAGAATTGCTGCAAGGTTCGATTCAGGTTCTTTCGGAGCGCATCCGGAGATGATGCCACCTGTCATTGCTCCGGCACCAGCGAATGATGCTGCTTTCAGAAAATCACGGCGATTGGTTTTCATAAGACGAATGGTTTTGGGTTTAAAGGACTGCAAATTAATATTTATTTTTTGGTAAATACCCCCAATCCCCCCTAAAGGGGGGCTAAATTGTTGTAATTATTAAAATGGTGGCTGGTTTTAGACCCCCTTCAGGGGGTGGCCACGCGTCAGCGGGGCCGGGGGTTATTACACCTCCGGATTTTTCTTTTTCCGGAATTTAATGATCAGATCATTGATGATCGATCCGAGAAGTATGCCTACAGCACCGCCGAAGAGGGTACTCATGTACCAGACTGATTTTATAGGACATGAACCCGTGAGGCAACCTACGTATTTCCAGTAGAGAAATCCCCCGGCAAGGCCGAGGAGTGTGAAGATTATGAGGAGTTTGTTCTTTTTTATGAATTCCATATTCCGTTTTGTTTTTCCTTTGTGTCCTTTGTGGTTATAGTATTTTTCTTCTTAACCACTAAGAGCACTAAGAAGTTATTTGATCAGAATTTGTTTATAAAATTCTGTTACCTTCCGGCATTCGGTTTCCCAGTTCAGGGATTCCGATGCTTTAACAGAATTCTAATGCAATTTGTTCAAAACATTTTATTGCCCAGGGCTTTTTTGCATGATGTTATTCTAAAACATCCCCGGCTTCTGATTTCTATCTGCCCATTCAACTATCTTTATGATAAGTCAAGTCATTGCGAGCGAAGCGATGCAATCTCTTCCTTCATACCTGTAATGATGGTTCTGAGCTCTTCGATCTGTTTCTGCTGTTCCTCAATAGCCTCGGCCAGAACAGCAGAAATTTCAGCATAATTAATACCTTTCAATCCATCGACCTTGTTTGTGAAAACAACCTCAGGAAGCACTTTTTCCATATCCTGAGCGATGAAACCGACTCTCCTTTTACCGGAATTATCTTCCTTCCAGGAGAAATATACTCCACGCATTTCCATTACTTTTTCAAGTGCCGCGTTAATCTGCACGATGTCCTTCTTCATGCTTATGTCTGAAGTTGCAGTTGTCAGAGTTCCAAAAGAAGTAATATTTAACGGAGCGTCATAAGTAAGTGACCCGACTTGCCTGAAACGGGCGTTTCCATCCACATCCAGCTTGACAGCAGGGCTATATAATCCAATGCCGACATTGCCTTCAGGGAACACCACATTGGAAATAGCTGTTCCGGACCTTGTTATTCTCATTGCAGTGACTTCCCCTCCATAAGTATCATTCAAGGTCTGGATTTCGTACATATTTGTGCTTCTTCCAACCATTCTCCATATCTTGGCATTCGCAGCCGCGCTGGTAGCTTTAAGAATAAGCTGAGGATAATTTGGACGGACATTTTCAATAGCTGCATATTGCGGATCACCATCATCATTGCTGGTAACACTAAGAAATCCATTAATATTAAGGTAATTCCAGTCGAAATTACCGTAGATGAGAGGTGTACTGGTATTACTATTATCAATATAAAGTTTGTTTGACCCGGTCTCACCAGAACCTGCACTTTGCCCAAGAAATACATTTCCGTCTCCTGATACAAGGCTATATCCTGCACTATTTCCAACTATCACATTTTTTGATCCGGTAGTCAGATTATAGCCCGCATAATGGCCCATCAGAACATTACTTTTTCCAGATGATTGAGACAGAAAACTACCAATAAGTCCAATTCCGGTGTAATTGCCGATAGCAACATTTTCACCACCGAAGGAATTAAATACGGTTTTGGTTCCACCACCAGGTAAAATAATAGTCATTGTCGTGTATCCTCCGCTATTATTCATACCGGAGCCTTCTCCAATGAAAATGTTGGATGCTGCACCATTTCCGGTATCCACTCCTTTACCTGCTTCAACACCGATAAAAGTATTATGAGGACCGGTTGAATTCTTACCGGATTCAAATCCCAACTTGGTACTGTAATTTCCACCATTTGATGATTTCGGAGTTATATATAAAAAGTCTTCATTTATTGATCCTTTTGTTGTTCCGAATCCTCCAATGGCAAATCCTCCTTTTGGCCCTTTTCCTGTTGTATTGTTATTAATATTGAAACGGATACTGTCGGGCGTTATATTCATAAAGGTCTGCATTGGGGTCAATTCCTTTGTATAATCATATCCTCCGATCGAGAAACCTCCTTTTGGTCCCTTGGTGCCATCAGGGTCATATTCTATATTGATCTT
>JBFYPG010000035.1:0-24490 GCA_041303415.1 Bacteroidales bacterium | reverse complement strand
TTTACCGTATAGGTGTCGCTGGCTGTTGACGTTCCGCAGGCACCGCTGCCTGTAACTGTCATCATAAGAGTAACAGTATTACCGCCATCTCCGGCTGCTGCATGATACGTGGGGGTCACTGTGGTCCCGTTTGTTATTGATCCGGCGCCATCATGAGTCCATGATATTGTGCCATTGGATGCAACTGCTTCCCCGGCACCTACTGTAGCCGTTCCGTTTTCACATATCAACTGGCTGCCGGTGACAGTCGCACCGGGCATCGGATCAACCACGATGGTAGCATCATCATCCGTAAAGCCGCTGTTCCTGGTTTTTGATGTAGCCTCATCAGTGACTGAAACAAGTGTATAAAGGGTGGTAACGGTAACAGGTGTGGTTGCTACAGCAAATGGAGTTTCGCTGACTACTCCCGTTTTGGTCTGGTCAGTACCTCCGTTTTCTTTATAAACAACAGTATACGGTCCTGTTCCTGCTGTCGCTGTCCATGTCAGCTCACCGGCTCCTGAAACACAGAACGGACCGTTAGCTGATATGCTTCCCTGCGGATCAGGCTGGGCATAGATATTTTCTGCAGCAACAGACAATAAAAAAATCAGTACCGGAATATATCTTTTCATTTTCATTGAATACATACTGATAAATTAAAACCTGAATTTCAGAAAGCATACCATGGAATTGTTTTCATAACTGTTGCTTCCAACAGTGATGATATTGTCTGAATAGCCCGAAATAACATCATTTGCAACCTGACTGCCGGTGCCGCCGCTTTTCTTTATCCGGCTTACATCTGCAGTTCCGTAAACATCTGTTGAGAAGATAAGCATCCTGGCAGAGAGGCCGGTATTATATTGCCCGGCAAGCAAAAAAGAGTTGGTTTTGTACCTGCACATAGCCTTTATATAAAATGGCGTTTTATTAGCCAGTGAGGGCTCTATAACCACTTCGTGCGAATATTCGGTTGAATCATAAATATATTCCGGTATTTTCCATATGTGTCCCCTTTGGGTAACTGCAGTGTTTCCCGTTACTCCGGCAATAAGATACCCGTCATCCAGTACTTCAAAATCAGAAGCAGTTTCATTTACAGTACCTCCTATGATCCTTGGTTCTGTTGTGCTTCCATCCGAATTGAGTTTTACGATAATCAGGTTGGTACCTGACTGTTCAGACAGAGGCCGGTCCGACCTGTCAGTAGTGCCGACAACGATAAAGCCCCCGCTAATATCCTCCTTAACAGCCACTCCTTCGTCATTCCCGTTGAATCCCACGGCGGGTATCGCTGACAAAGGCTCAAGGTCACTGCCAATCTTCATCAAAAGAATATCTTTCTTTCCCTGGGGGTTACCTGTTACCTCTCCTGCCGGTTCCCTTTTTTTATCAGTGGTTGCCAGGACAAGAAATCCGTCATCTGTTTCCAGTATGTCCACACCGTACTGATTATCAGAACTATCATAAATTTTCGATCTGACAGTTGTCAGACCGGAACTGAGCCTCCACACAAAAATATCCTGACCGGAACTGCCGTTATGAACGTATCCGGTACAGACAACATCTCCATTATCTAGTGTGATTATCCGGGATGCCGACCCCTCATAATCCCGCAGTGTCATAGCTGAATCAATCATATTTCCGTCAGTTCCTGCCCTGAGGACACCCGGTCTTTTTTCTGCATTATTTGCCAGCTTATCTGTAAACTGACCGCATATATAATAATATAGATCTTTCCCTTCATCATCCCTGGCAACCGCGATGCTGTTCCCCGTTTCCTTATATGACTTGCTGAAGAACTTAAGGATGGTCGTCTCCGGCTCCCCCTTTTCGCAGGAGGTTAAAAGAATGATGATGACAACTGATAATATCCTTCCTTTCATCTGGGATTACTTTCTTTTTGAGGGTTTGTAGAATATCTGGGTATATCCGAAGCTGAGATTCACCGCGTTAAGGTTGAAATCATCATCCTTATAATTATAATCTTCAAGCTGTACAGCTGAATCGCCTCCCCTCAGGACCTGATTATAGACCCCGATGTTTG
Source organism: Bacteroidales bacterium (assembly GCA_041303415.1). Lineage (GTDB taxonomy): Bacteria > Bacteroidota > Bacteroidia > Bacteroidales > VadinHA17 > LD21. The sequence continues at coordinate 22,458 of JBFYPG010000035.1, read as the reverse complement.
CACGGATCTCAAAATTCAGGTATCCCCGGGGGATTTTGAGTTTGATACCACTCCCTGCCTGTCCGAATAAATCCATCTTTATACGCGTATCTATCCTTGAAATATCAGGACTTTTAAATGGAGGGAAGGTGATCACGTCACCCGGTACGAAAGAGACTTTTTTTGCCGTGGAAGAAAGATCGAATGCCGGGCCCGCTCCTGCACGTGCATACAAAGTAAACTTGCCAAAAGAAATGAAGTTATAGGTCGCGGATATCGGAATCTCAATCCTGTGCTGTGTTTCACTGTAGTTAACAATTCCTATCCTTTGAAAATCTTCCTTATTGGTAAAGGATAACTGCGAATAACCTCCCTCTACATTCACCTCCAGCCTCGGACCCAGTGCAAATTTTGTTTCAAGCGATGCACAGATGTTAACCGCTCCTGTAGTATATTCCCATTCTCCGGGAATTCCCGATAACGATTTCGGATCAATAAAAGTGAGGAATGGGATATTTGTACCAAGGCGGAATACCACCTGCACAACCGGGTCAACGTTGAAATTGTTGTACTGATGCACGAAGCTTGAATGGTCTGTGGGGCTCAGCTGGTATTCCGGGTATTTCCTAAGGAACGACAGCATTGCCGAATCAGCCTCAGCATTCCTGTCCTGGAAAAGAAATGTCTGGATAATAAGTTTATAGGCAGAAAGCTCCTCCTCCTGCTTGAATCCCGACCGCAGGCACTCCTCGAGCATTGCGGGGACCTGTTCAACCTGGCCGTTGTCAAAAAGTGTTTGTGCATTCCTCAGGTTTTCAGCACATGTGCTTGTCTCCTGCGCCAGGGAACCCAGGGAAAAAGAACTGCATAACAGCAGAAGAAAAAACTTTGAATTTGTAATTAATGAATATCCGGTCTTCATTGAACTGATATCTTATTTTATCACATTAACCTTAATATTATAATCCTTTTCGGAGCATGTTTTTTCGAGGGGTATATCCCTTGCCACGTAGGTATTCCATTCATCCTGTGTCATATTCCTTGAGACAAGCGTGCAGATGTCGGCAACCATATAATCGGCATGAGACGGCCGGCCGACAAGGTTCTGCGTTCCCTCATATGAGCCTGATAACAGCATTCTTCCATCGTTGCTGAAGCTGATGACCAGAACCCAGCCTTCATTATCGGTAAATGTGATCGGGGGTTCTGTCAGATCAGCAATATTATTGAATATCTTAAGCGTCTTATCATTGCTCGCGGTTGCCATCTGTCCGAGAACCGGATTGAATCTTATGTCGTTGACCTGTGCATTATGAGCCTTAACTTCCGCTATTTTTTTACGGGAACTTACGTCCCATAGCTCAACATTTCCGTTTACATCTCCAAGTGCAAGAATGTTTTCGTCGGGTTTGAACCTTACAACCTTGATATTTCTTCCTGACGTATCAATCCTGAAGTTATCGCTGTTGTTTTCAGGGTTCCATACAATTACACTCCCGGCACTGTTAATACCTGCCAGATAATTGCCATTTGATGATACATCGATTGATGTGATCTGAGTAGTGCCCGTTGTAACATTTGTGCTGGTTCGTGCTGCAATGTCCCACTTAAGCACTTTGCCATCGATTGATGCTGAATAAAGATATTTGCCGTCATACGAAAATATCAGGGACTTAATCTTTCCGGTATGACCTGTAAGCTCATATTGCATGTTATTGCCTTTAAGCGGGATCATCCGGATTGAAGAGTTGCTGCTTCCGCATGCCAGCCAGGAGGCGTCGGGATTAACTGCCAGGATCTCAATAATATCACTCCCTGAATAAATAACCTGGAAAGTCTGTTCCTTTCCGTTCGGATCCCATTTCAGCACCTTCCCGTCTTCGCCCGAAGTATAAAATTCGTTCCTGCCCGGAACATACGCAATACTCCTTATTGCACCAGTGTGTCCTTTAAATGTTTTATATGTTACGCCTCCATAGAGTTTTGCTACATTATAGAGTCCGGTATAGATATCAGCGTCATTATCAAGTCCTCCGTTCTTCTCATTGAACAGATATGCCTGGTATGCGAGAAGAGTCTGAAGATCTTTCTGTCCCTGCACCTGGAGAGACTTAATTGACATTGATTTTCCGATAGAGAGCATCCTGAGGCTGAGAGCCCTGTTCCTCTCTGTTTCTGCTATTGATCTCTGCTGATCAGCCCTTATGCTGGCACGCTTTGCCGAGTCGGACTGTTCAAGTGCGAGTGCCTCCTGCTGTCTTGCAAGTTCAGCGTTCTTCTCCGCGATATTTTGCTGCGTTACTGCTCTCGATCTCTGCCGCAATGCCTCTTCAGCATTTGTCTGTGCCACAATTGCACTCGAGTCAGCCCTCTCCTTCTGAATGGTGGCAAGCCGTTCATTCCTGACAGCTTCAGCTCTGGCTGCCTCTTCCTGTTTTCTTCTTTCCTCGGCAAGCACGGTTGCCCGGTCAGCAGCTATCTTCTGAACGAACGCGAACAGCATGAATCCGAGTGAAATTATCGCTGCTGTACCGAGGATCATGGCAACGATCTTTGTCCGCCTCATCTGCCGCTTTTGCAGCCTTATCTTGCTCTCCTCCTCATCGAGGTACTCTTTTTCGCTGGTTCGCAGATAGACCATTGCCCTTTCGAAAGCAGGGTCATATCTCTGCGCCCAGGCAAGCGTTGGCTTGTGCTGATCGCGCCAGTTGATAGCCAGCTGAAGGTCCGGCGGCCTCCAGAGGCTTGTCTTACCCTGCTGGTACATTGCTGATGCTTCCGAAAGGCGAAGGTACATCTGTACCGATGCGGCTTCATCCTCAACCCATTCCCTCAGCCTGTCCCACAACCTCATGAGGCTCTCATGAGAAACATCTATTATTGAATCATCGCTCAGTGGAACTCCTTCACGCGGAGTAAGAAATGACCTGGATTGTATCCTGAACTTTTCAACCACCTCGAATAACTCCGCACTGGTGCACTGAACAACGGATTTTATGGTCGTAACGCTTGAGGGATGGCGTATCCCCTTGTTGTCAGTACCCTTCTCCGTTATGATCTTGAATATCCTTTCACATATCTCCTTCCCCCTTGTTCCGAGTTCTTCGAATGCTTCGTTTGCGTGCCGCGACATTGCATCACTCATAGTCCCCACCGACTCATATTCGATGTTGCTGACCGGCCTGTCCGGTTCATCAAGCTCCTGCCAGTAAGTCCAGGTGCGCATCAGGGCATGCTGGAGAACCGGCAGCTGGTCGGTCCTGTCACCAATATCGGTAAGCAGTGTTTCAACCAGTTTTGGGTCGATCTTCGCGCCGGCATATTTCACCGGCCCCTCAATAGCCTGCCTGTAGTTTTCCCTGTCCATGTGCGGGACAAGGTAGTTGCTGTTGTTGATCAGCTGTGTAAGGCCCTGATAATGTGCACATTCACCAATAAAATCAGAGCGCATGGTGATGATAGTGAATATCTTTGCTTCAGGCTGAAGTATGGAGCTGACCAGCTTCTCAACAAATTCAATTGTGTGGCTGCTTCTTGATTCAGAAGCGTCAAGTGCACTGTATCTGAACAACTCTTCAAACTGATCCACCACCAGAAGAACCTTATCGTCGCCTTTTATGAGGTATTTATTGAGAGCCGATGCTATTCCGTCGGCATTCAGGTGGATATCGAGGATTATGTTTTCATGTGAGGTATTTTCAGAGCCTGGTCCTGTTATATTTTCCTTTATAGAATTCCCAAGGTTGCCGATAGGGTCATTCCCGGGCCTGAACATGATAATTTTCCACGATGATCCCTGTTCCCCCAGGTTCCTGACTTTAGGCAGGACGCCGCAATATATCAGGGAAGATTTTCCACTTCCTGAGGCTCCGATAACCGTAACGAACCTGTTTTTAAGAAGCTTTTTCAGAACTTCCTCACTCTCCTTTTCACGGCCGAAAAACAGATCGCTCTCTTCCGGTGCGAAAGGCCTCAGCCCCGGAAATGGATTGAGAACCCGGGTCTCTTTGTTTGATCCCATAATCAGAAATTAGATATAGCCAATAATCTATATTTTAATGCCAATTACCAGTATATCATCAACCTGGTCGTTGGAACCTTTCCATTTCATCAGCCGCCTGTTGAGAGTCTCCTTCTGCTCATCGAGCGGCAGGTTGTGGATCTCAAAAAGGAGCTCCTCAAATCTCTTGTACATGAATTTTTTCCCGTCAAGTCCCCCGAACTGGTCGGCGTAACCATCAGAGAACAGGTAGAGACAGTCGCCTTCCAGGAGGTCGATCGGGTTATTTGCAAAAGACTGGGGCTGGCTTCCATCGAATGCCCCGATAGGAAACCTGTCGCCCCTGTACCTGATTATTTTATTATCCCTCACCATGACAAGCGGATTGTTTGCACCTGCAAATTCGGCTTTTTTATTTTTCAGGTCAAGGACTATGAGAGCCATATCCATGCCGTCCTTGATGGAGGTATCACTGGTGTTTTCATTGAGGGTTGTTATTACCCCCTGATTCAGCTCGTCGAGTATCCTGTTGGCCGATCTTGCCTTTTTAACGGTGAGGGCATAGTTAAGCTGGTTAAATCCGACGATCGACATGAAGGCGCCCGGAACTCCGTGTCCCGTGCAGTCAACAGCAGCAACCATTAACAGACCTTCACATTCATGTACCCAGTAAAAATCGCCGCTTACAATATCCTTTGGCAGATAGAATATGAAATAATTTTTCAGGTGCTGGCTGATCATATGGAATGACGGAAGAATTGCATTCTGAATACGGCGTGCATAGTAGATGCTGTCCATGATGTGTTTCTTCTGCTCCTCGATCTCCTCTTTCTGCTTCTCGATCTTAACTGTTCTCTCCTTCACCTTTTCCTCCAGCTCATAGGTATAGCTTTCAAGCTGGGCTATCATCATGTTGAACTTCTCAGTAAGTCGTGTAATTTCATTGTTACCAGATACTTCAGCACGTTCTCTCAGGTCGCCGTTTGAAATCCTGTCAACATTTTCAACAAGTTTTTTGATCGGTAAGGTAATTACCTTGGTCTTACGGTAAATCACAACGCTGATAGCAAGCATTGTCAGAAGGAAGATGATCAGGAACCGGATTGCTTCAACCCTGAATAAAGCCTGCTGAGCTGTCCGGTCCGAGATAATTCTGATGACAGATCCCTGGTAAAAGCTTGCCCCCACAACATCCTCAGATGCAAACCTTTCCATATAGATGTAGTTATAATGGTACCATCTGTCGCCTACCCTGTCCATGAATTCTATTGTGTCTTTATCCTGGAACACCTCAGGAAGAATACTATCCTGGTCAACTTTCAAATAATTTTTATTCAAACTGAACGCGAAATCGGCCCAGAGAAATAACTCAAGATCAATGATCCCCTGGGTTTCGCTTTTTATTTCTGACTTGGTAACTTCAATTGCCTTGACGATATCATCAACCTGCTTTGAATAGGCCCCAAGCTCAATGATATATTTCTTGTCCTTTGTAGCCTGATAGGTATACTTTTTTGGTCTCTTTGTGGCATCCTCAATGGCAAATCTTTCACCAAAGAACTCACCGGATTGTTGCATGTCCTGAAGATATTTTTTCATATTCTCTCCAAGACTATAAAGATCCTTTCCAAGGTCTTGCCTGAAAGTTGTATTTACTATTATCCCGTTTGATGAGATTATGTAAATGGCCTCATTTATGGTATCCATTCCTATCTCATCAGCGATAGCGAAAAGATCAACTTTGTCGAGGTTTGAAGTATTTGCGAAATATTTATTTACAAGAAGTGAATTAAACTCTTTTAACCTGTTATTTAACTGAACATCAATGAGATTAATGGCAATATCCTGAAATTTCAGGATTTTAGTCACTTCATTTGCCAGAAGCTTGTTCTTCTCAGCAGTACCGGAGGATAGAATTGATCTTGTCCTCTGGAAATTAATTACAGAAAAAACCAACAGTGCCAGCAATGTCGGAACAGCAATGTTGAAAATAAGCTGTCTGAATATGGTAGTTCTGCGGATTGCCATCAGCTCTTCAGGATTCGTTCATTTCTATGTATTCAAGAATCTCATCTGATTTCTCAGGAAACTTAAAATTATAATCTTTTATCGTATTAAGGGGCAGGAGATACAGGAAATCACTGCCCTGGCTGAAAGATTCAATCTCCTTTTTGCCGGGAGAACCGATCCTGACATCCTTTGCGGGTTTTCCTGAAACAACCTTCCACAGCACGAATCCGCCGGGAACATCGAAACCTGCTGAGGGCATTTCCCTGATCCAGATAAGCTGTCCGGCAGAAAGCAGAAGGTCTTCCCGTGATGATCCGGGAAAGAATTCCGAGAGGAACATTGTTTTCTCGAACATCATCCCGCCATCAGGCATTTCACCGTTTATAACAGGGTCAAGGCGGCTTTTCACAGCAGCCGGAAGGCGTTCTGAGACTGATCGGTAAATATCCTTGTCACATCGCGCCAATAATCTTGTCGCTTCTTCCTGCAGTATCTTTTCGGGACTGAAGAGCAGGGCAACAAGTGATTCGCCGAGGGTTTCGCTTTTGATTTCTGCCAGGCTTCTGATCGCGCATGCCCTTATCCATATCCCTGCAAGGTTATAATCACGGTTAATTATGTCTTCAATAAGTTTATCATATTCAGGTATTTCGCCCGGGTAAAACTGGTAGAGCGCCTTTACCTTATCCTCATCCGGAATGACATCGATCAGCGGAACCAGCTTGTGTTTAAGCGCCTCATCCACAACAATGTCAATCATCTCAAGGGCAAAGTTCACACTCTCTACCGTGCCGCTTTCGAGATTCTCACGGATCTTCCGGATCGACCCCGAATCATATGCGATTGACAGCATTTTGAAGAGGAAGCTGTTCCACCTGGAAGTTTCCCTGTCAAGCGGTTCAGCAAGTGTAATATTACTGCTACGTGTTATGCTTACTCTTGCCGAGATGTTCCATGTAATTATTCCGATGACGTCAGAAATGAGCTGATGAAACCGGTCACTGTCCTCTTCCGTGATCCTGTAGTTGCAATCAACCAGGATATCAAGGGCAGTTTCCCTTAGAAGACGGGAATTCGACCAGAGCCTGGAAAAGAGGAATTCATGGTTCTCCGCACTGCAGTTCTTACCCAGGATATGCAAAATAGTTTTGCTTACGGCGGTATTCCCTGATGATGACATGTAAAACCGGCTCAGCTCCTCCCTTGCGTCATTTCCGAAACTGCGGAGCACGTTCGCAGCCTGCACTTCGAGCCCTTTCACATTAAGACAATCACAAACCTCGGGCAGCATGTCCTTAAGCCTGAATTTTCCAATCATCAGTACTGCAAGCTCCTTCGATTCTATAGTATTATCTCTTAACAGTCTCAGTATCTGTGTTGTTTGGGGCTGACGTGAATCAGCAAGTATCCGTTTGGCTGAGGAAAGCTTATCATCATCGCGGGTATCCCCTGACATGCGTGAAAGTTCATCAGCTATCTGAACCGATCTGTGCCTGATCTCCTCATCGGCATCCCTGATGGACGCTATTCTGTTAAGCGAGGATATAAGGCTGATATCCTTATGGCTTTCCGAATGATCAATTATTTTATTAAGAAAATTGCTGTTCGTGCGGGTGTCAAGGCATGACAGGTCGCCTGAGATCAGGTTCAGATAGTTATCGGCAAAAGCCAGCTCTGACGAGAACCTACTGTTCATGACCGAATCCCTGGCCGGCATCAGGTCACTGCCTGTTACGTCTCTGCCTGATTCGAGGGCTTTCCTGATTGATTTCCTGTATTCAGTATATAACCTTATTGCAAAGAATATCCAGATGATGGTTATTATAAAGAGCACCCAGGAGAAATGAATGAGTTTAATAAAGCTCAGTATTCCAAGTCCTGCAAGTATCAGCCCCGAAGTCAGGGCTGCAATTTCGTTCACGGTCCCGTCCATTACCGACTGAACCTCGTAGCGGATCCTTTCGTCAATGGTCTGGTATATTACCTTGAATGAAGGTGATTCGATTGAATCCTTAAGTGACTTGGAGAAGAGCCGGCTTAATGCAAGAAGCATGAAGAAGAGCATGAACCCGCTTGTAGCCGGTGTGAATCCCATGAGCATCCCCAGGAGTATTGCTATAAGCGTGAACGCAGCAACCAGCACAGGCGATATTGCAAGGCATGTCCTTAAGCCATAGTTCCTTATCAGGTAAGAAAACACAAGAAGCTTGATTAGCAGTGTGAAGATCATCATGCTGCCGGTGAATAAGCCAAGGAACCTGGCCATATCAGCTTCTGAAGGATATTGCTCCCTGGTGACAGCCATGAATGAGTATTGTACAAAGAAGGCTGTCATCACCGATAGGGCTATGAAAATTGCCATAACCCTTATATAGGAATCTGAACGTACCAGGGCAAGTACCGGGCTTTTCTTTTTTACAGTCTCCTTGACCTCCTGCTCCCTATCTGCTGCCAGTTTGAACCTGTTCCCGATAATGATCTGCAAAACAGTTCCTGTAATGACCGCTGCGGCGCTGATGATCAATATGTTATGAGCTTCAAAACTGAATGTGAGCAGCACCGGTATAGCATAGCAGCTGATTATAATTCCAACCACCATTCCTGCATCAACTAACCCAAAAAGTCGTTTCCCCTGGCGAAGAGAGAACAGTCGTCCGGCTGTGCCCCAGAACCCCAGCATGGCGAGAATATTTAGGGGGCCTAGCATAATGAACACAAGAAATATAACCCATTTTGCAGGATTAAGGAGAAGCAGTATCCAGAGTAAAATCGTGAATGAGGTTACGAATGCCAGGTTCAGGATTGCGAAGCTCCGGAAACGCATCCTGGTCTGCAGCCCCGTATAGATCGATGTGAGAATGATCCCGGCCAGGCCAGATACAACATAACCCTTTGCCATCATCTTTTCGTCAAAAATGGAGAGGAAAAGAGAATGGGCACTTATGTCGAAGGCGCCAAAAAATATTCCGAGAAATACAGATTGTGCAAGAAGCATTGACACCATCGACTCCTCTCCTGATTCAATTCCAAGGAGTTTGAACAACCTGTCACGCATAAAAAATTTTCCCTTTTGTTAAAAGCACAATAAAGTTAGCAATTAATATCATACACAAAGATTTCACCTCTGTTTTTTTCGAACAGACCGGGAATAAGTCAGTGCCGCATTACATTATCAGAGGGAGTACTCATCCCTTATTTTCGAGCAGAGGAGATTAACATCAATTTCGGGTCCATAAATGATGACCTTAGCCCTGGCGTACCATTTTTCGCGAATAGCCAGTTTCTCTTCGATAAAGTATATCAGCTTGTCATCAGGTACGTTTTTAAGGAGCGGCCTTTCGCCTGAGGAATCAAGCAGTCTCCTTGTAAGCTGCCACGGGGTCAGTTTCAGGTAGATGGTCAATCCTGACCCCATCATGTATTCCATATTGTCGCCATGGCAGGGTGTCCCGCCACCTGTCGAAACTATGGTCTCCGAAAGATTTCCCAGGCTTTTTAAAACCTCCGATTCGATAATGCGGAAATGATCCTCGCCTTCCTGTGCAAATATACGGGGGATAGTCATGCCTGCCCGCTCCTCTATTTTTCTGTCAAGATCCATGAATGTCCACCCAAGTGCTGATGCTATTTTTCTTCCTGCGGTTGACTTGCCGCTTCCCATAAAACCTACAATATACACCAGTCTGTTTGCGGGCATCAGAGTTCGAGCTTCATTTGTGCTGGGTCATCATGCGGTGGAGCCGATGGCTCATCATCATCCTTCCCCGGCTTGGCCGGAGGAGTCTCTTTTTTCAGGACAGGTTCAATTTCCTGGATGTTTTCAACGGTGAAGCTTGTAAGGCGCTTGCCTTTGGCCTTATAGCTCTTCACCCCGATGAATCCGGCGACTTCAATGATTTCATTATCACGGTTCTTATGCTTGCCTCCGAAATGAATCTCAAACCTGGGATATTCAACTTCCGTGATGCTTATCAGTCTCGATTCGGGATGCTCATCAATGAAGCAAAGGGGCTTTTCTGATTCCTCTATTATAAAACGCTTGACGTAATAGAATTTCTGTTCTGCATCCCAGTATACTGCCGAATAAACTTTCCCTGACCTGTATTTCTCAATAACAAGTATATTCTCCTCAAAATGATTTGAAAGGTCGAAGCTGGCGTGCCTGAAAAATCCGTTCTTGGTTATCACCAGTATCTTGTCGTCGGCGCTGAACTCGCCAAGGTAATTTCCCCTGCCGTCAACATTGAGCCTGAAAACCGAATCATCAAACCAGATCTTTCTTCCTCCCAGTGTTGAAAGTCCTTTTTCCTTAAGCGCAATCTTATGTACAGCATTCTTCGTAAGGATATTGCCCATCGATGATTTACCCTTGATATTAAGCTGTCCGAAATCGAATTCAAAGATCAGCTTCTTAAGGCGGGCTTTCGGCTTGTGATGCACCCTTATCACTTCAGCTTCGCCGTTGGGGTTGGCGCTGAAATAAACAATCTTTGAGCCCGTGGTTCCCTGGGTGAGATTATACTCCTTGTCGCGGGTGAGCCCGGATATGGCGCATCGTTTTACAAGAAGCGCACCATCCTTACCGTCCTGGTATACTATATTATATATGGTCCGTTCATCATTTTTGAGGAATACCCTTGCATGAATTACGTCGCTTCCCACAAATACTTTTTCAGCAACTTTGGTGATAAGGAAAACCCCGTCCTTTCTTATAACCAGGATATCATCAATGTCGGAACAGTCGCATACGAATTCATCCTTTTTAAGCCCTGTGCCGAGGAATCCTTCCTTGTAATTTATATAAAGCTTGGCGTTGCTGGCGACAACCTTGGTTGCCTGTATCGTATCAAAGTTCCTTATCTCGGTCTTTCTTTCCCGGCCCTTTGAGTATTTCTTTTTTATCTGCTTGAAATAGTTGATGGTAAACGGAATAATGTTTTTAAGATGATTCTTCACCTCTTCCAGTTCTGCTTCGATTCCCTTTATATGTTCATTGGCCTTTTTTGAATCGTATTTTGATATTCTCTTGATCTTTATTTCCGTAAGCTTAACAATATCCTCTTCCGTGACTTCGCGCAGCAGTTTTTTCTTGTAGGGCTTTAGTCCGTTGTCGATAGCTTTTATCACAGCCTCCCATGTTTCGGACTCCTCAATATCGCGGTAGATTCTCTTCTCGATAAAGATCTTTTCCAGTGACGACATATGCCAATCTTCCTGAAGCTCCCTCTTTCTTATTTCCAGCTCTTCCTTCAGCAGGGCAACGGTCCTGTCAGCAGAATGCCTCAGGATTGAGCTTACTCCCAGAAATGACGGCTTGTTATCCGATATCACACAGGTGTTCGGTGATATTGAATACTCGCAATCGGTGAGTGCATAAAGGGCATCAATGGTCTTATCGGGTGAAACGCCCGGCATCAGGTGTACCACTATCTCAACTTTTGCCGACGTGTTGTCGTCGATCTTCCGGATCTTGATCTTGCCCTTTTCGCTGGCCTTGATTATGGAATCAATAAGTGTTGAGGTCGTTTTTCCAAAAGGTATCTCAGTGATCACCAGCGTTTTCTTGTCGAGCTTCTCAATTTTTGCTCTTACCTTGACGACTCCGCCTCTCTGTCCGTCATTGTATTTCGAAACATCTATCATCCCTCCGGTCGGAAAGTCGGGATATATCTCGAATTCCTTGCCCTGCAGGTAATTGATGGTAGCATCAATAAGTTCAATGAAATTGTGGGGAAGTATCTTTGAAGCAAGCCCTACGGCTATGCCCTCAACACCCATCGCAAGAAGCAGGGGGAACTTTACAGGCAGGGTAACAGGCTCCTTGTTCCTTCCGTCGTATGAAAGTTTCCATTCGGTTGTCTTGGGATTGAAAACAACGTCAAGTGCAAATTTTGAAAGCCTGGCTTCGATGTACCTGGGTGCTGCAGCACCGTCTCCGGTGAGCACGTTTCCCCAGTTTCCCTGCATATCGATAAGAAGCTCCTTCTGTCCCATCTGCACCAGTGCATCGCCAATGGAGGCATCACCGTGTGGGTGGAACTGCATTGTATGCCCGATTATATTTGCAACCTTGTTGTAGCGGCCGTCATCCATCCGCTTGATTGAATGCAGAATACGCCTCTGAACGGGTTTAAGTCCATCATTGAGATCAGGTACGGCACGCTCAAGGATCACATACGAAGCATAGTCCAGGAACCAGTCCTGGTACATTCCCGAAAGCGCCGTTACCGAATGCAGGGCAGCCGGTCCTGAAGGAATATCCTCACTTCCGTCAATCCCGTCAATATCATCCATTTCTTCCATAAACATACCTGTAAATTTCTTAGAGCATTTCAGGCCTCTTCTTCAACCTTGTCCTCTTCGACTCTCAGGTTTTCAATAATAAAGTCCTGTCTTTCAGGAGTATTCTTGCCCATGTAGAACTCAAGATATCCGTTCACCGCATCGGTCTTCTTCAGCCTCACTGGTTCGAGACGAATATCCTTGCCAATAAAGTGGGTGAACTCATCAGGGGAAATTTCACCCAGCCCCTTGAATCTTGTGATCTCGGGATTTGGCCCAAGATCCTTAATTGCCTTGTCTCTTTCCGCGGAAGAATAGCAATACCTGGTCTCCTTTTTGTTCCTGACCCTGAAGAGTGGTGTCTGAAGGATGTATACATGTCCCTTTCTCACAAGGTCGGGAAAGAACTGAAGAAAAAATGTAAGAAGAAGAAGCCTGATGTGCATTCCGTCAACATCGGCATCTGTCGCTATAACTACATTATTGTACCTGAGATTTTCGATCCCGTCTTCAATGTTCAGCGCTGCCTGCAGAAGATTGAATTCCTCGTTCTCATAAACAATTTTCTTGGTGAGCCCGAATGAGTTGAGGGGTTTTCCCCTGAGGCTGAAAACAGCCTGTGTTTCAACATTCCTCGATTTGGTTATCGAACCGCTGGCCGAATCGCCCTCAGTTATGAATAAAGTTGAATCAAGCTTGTCAGGGTCACTTGTGTTATAATGTATCCTGCAGTCCCTCAGCTTTTTGTTATGCAGGCTTACTTTTTTTGCCCTTTCCCTCGCAAGCTTCTGTATAGATGATATTGCTTTCCTCTCCTTTTCCGAATCCTGAATCTTACTGAGAAGGATGTCTGCCGTATCGGGATTCTTGTGGAGATAATCATCGAGATGTTTCTTGATGAAGTCCATTATGAAGGTCCTCACTGATTGACCTTCGGGTCCCATATCCTTGGAGCCGAGTTTTGTCTTGGTCTGGGACTCGAAAATAGGCTCCTCGATCTTCACGCTTATGGCGGCAATTATCGATGAACGGACGTCAGCAGGATCGAAATCCTTCTTGTAGAATTCCTTGATTGTTTTGACAACAGCTTCTTTAAATGATGAGAGGTGTGTGCCTCCCTGTGTAGTATGCTGCCCGTTGACGAAACTGTAGTAGTCCTCGCCGTACTGCAGCCCGTGGGTAAATGCCATTTCGATATCATCGCCCCTCAGGTGTATCAGCGGATAGAGGCCCTCCTTGCTCATATTCTCATTCAGCAGGTCGGCGAGCCCGTTCCTTGAAAGGAATTTGTTGCCGTTGAAATTGATGACAAGACCTGAATTGAGGTATACATAGTTTTTCAGCAATGTGTCTACGTATTCCGAGATGTAGAAGTAGTTGCCGAACATGCCTTCGTCGGGCTGGAAGATAACCTCGCAGCCGTTTTCTTCAGAAGTTGGCTTCAGGTTGTGGTCCTTAACAATTATTCCGTGTTCAAATTCGGTCACTTTTATCTGACCGTCACGTACCGACCTGATTATGAATTTTGAAGAGAGCGCATTGACAGCCTTTACCCCTACTCCGTTCAATCCCACCGATTTCTTGAAAGCTTTTGAATCATATTTCGCGCCGGTATTCATCCTGGCAACGGCATCGATCACCTTTCCCAGCGGAATTCCGCGGCCGTAATCCCTTACTCTCACCTCCTTGCCAACTATGGCGACGTCGATCTTCTTCCCGAATCCCATCATGAACTCATCGACGGCATTATCCATAACCTCCTTCAGAAGAACATATATACCGTCATCCTGCGACGAGCCGTCACCCAGCTTGCCGATGTACATACCGGGACGGAGGCGGATATGCTCTCTCCATTCAAGGGTTTTAATATGCTCTTCAGAATATCCTACGACCGTCATTTTTCAGAATTTTTGCGCAAATATAGTCAAATTGACCTCTGCGCATTTGTCAATTTTTCAACAATGACCGGTATTTTTCTACCCCCGAATCTGACAAAAAGACAGCCAGGAAAATATTGATCTGATTGAATGATAATTACATCCGGCAGAAAAGTGTTGATAAAAGAGATCAGAGAATTACCGCATTTATTTTCAGCACCGAACTCTTCCTGTTATAATCAGAGTATTTAAGATCAAAATCCCATATCCATTCTTCACTGGCCTTTCCTGCCGGTATCTCAACAAATGATGTTTTCTTTTCCGAAACATTCCCTTTCACATCGGTATATGTCGCAGCTACATCGGTGATCAGAAGTGACGGATGTTTCGTCAGAAAACGCATATGGCTCTTCTGCACCTCTTCCCTGAAACTCTCAAATCCAGCTTCCGATGCCTTTGATTTTGCCTTCAGCAGCTTCAGGGGCAGGTACTCAAGCTGAGTAAGCAGATTGAGCGAAAGCACAAGTCCCGGATCTTCCCCGGGATTATATTCAGGGATCACAATATCATCAAGTGAAGCTAGCTTATTCAGAAAACTCCTACTGCCTGCTTTCTTCCAGACCTCTTCTATCAGTCCTCCGGTAGCGTCCTCCTCCACAAGCCTGATCTTTTTCATGTCCCTGGTCTGGCGGTAAACATCAGGCGGATGTATAATATCAACAAGAACGATTTCGCCGGTTTTTTCGAGCATTTCAGCAAGGGGAAGCTCAAGCAGCCATCCGCTGCCAAAGGCTGTCACCTTGACGGGTTCATAGATATCCATTGCTTTCAGGATCAGTTTCCTGCATCTCTCCTGATGCGATTCCCAGCCTCCATCCTGATGAATGTGACTGTGAATGAACCCGTGCTGGTAGTCATAATACCGCATCCTGGCAAGGATCTTCCTGTATGATTCAGTGTGCGTCATTTACTTACTGCTTCATTTCTGAGCTCTTTAAGCGCCTCAGTCATCATAAGCTGAAACCTCATCGCCAGCTCGTCGGGATCATCTGTTCCGAAAGATCCGGGAAGTACCGGGTCAAGTACCCTGATTGTGATCTTATGAAACCCTCCGAACAGCAGCCCGTGCTTCGGCAGCACTCCTCCTGTGCCGTCCATCAGCACCGGCAATAAGGGAACCTGTGCAGAAAGAGCCAGCTGAAATGCCCCTCTCTTGAAGAATGCAATCTCCCTGTCGGCAGAGCGTGTCCCTTCAGGGAATATCATTATTGAGATGCCTTTTTTAAGACACTGGTACGATTCTTCAAGCATTTTCTCCTTGCTCTCCCTGTCACCCCTGTCCACAGTTATGTAATCCGCCATTTTAAGGTACCAGCCCAATACCGGCACTTTGTTGTTCTCTATTTTGGATATCCACTTGAACCGGTACCGGAGGCAGTTTACAAGAAGAATATCCAGGATCGACTGATGATTTGAGATTATCACATAAGTTGTCCCGGGAACAGCTTTTCCTCTTCCTTCAACCTTTATTCTCCAGATTGGTATAAGATAAGATATTATCAGAGCCTGGTATATGAGCATCCAGTGTACTATACTTCTGTTCCTGTCAAACGGAAGCATTATCAGCCATATAATAAAGGTAACGGGGAAGAATACGATTACAAATGCTATTCCTACAAGCCATACCGCTATCGATTTCAGAATATCCATTATATTATATTTTAAACCTATCCCCCATGGGGTTGTTGAAAAAGTCAGAAAATCCATTAACCGCAAAGGTCGCAATCCCGAGTACTCGGGATAGCAAAGACCGCAAAGTACTGATATACAATTTTCTACCTTTGCGTACTCTGCTCATTCTTAGCGTGCTTTGCGGTTAAAAAAGACTTTCCCAAAAGCCTCGACGAGGAAGGGTTAAGAATTTTTCAAAAGAACTTATAAATTACTGATCCGGTAATTTTGAGATTCTCCCTTTTGAAAACCTCTATCATATCCTTTATCATGTGCCTGCATCCGGCAAGCTTTCCTGAAATTTCAATCATTTCACCCGACCCCTCCATTTCACACTCCTGGATGATGCCTCCTTTCACGAACAATCTGCAGAAATGCTTTTTGCCGTTAAATTCGAAATTATTTACAAAATAATAATCCGGCCCGTAAGCATAATTCCAGTCCCATGTCCTGTACTTTGATCGCTCCAGTGTATGGATCTCTTCCTTTTCATTATCATCCAGCTCAATAACAGTATTCCCTTCCCGGTTCAGGAAGAATTCCAGCATCCTCAACCTGAAATCAACTATCCTGTTCACATCGCGGGCGATCTCCCTGAGATTCATTACCGGTGATGGATTTGATTCGACCGCCTTCGTAGAATATTTTGACCTCTCCTTCCTCAGCGATCCTCTCAGATCATCAAGC
The DNA here is from genome assembly GCA_041303415.1 of Bacteroidales bacterium. Classification (GTDB taxonomy): domain Bacteria; phylum Bacteroidota; class Bacteroidia; order Bacteroidales; family VadinHA17; genus LD21. The sequence continues at coordinate 5,892 of JBFYPG010000035.1, read as the reverse complement.
AGTGTACTGAAAAGAAGCGTCCCGTGATGAAGGACCCTTTCGCGATACACATGCTCTGCATTGCCCGAAATCTTTAATCCGTTGACTTTAAGGTCGTTCTTACCCTCAAAATCGGCTTTGATGCCCAGGGTGGCAAGGAATTCAATTACCGGTTGGGTGTACTTCCTGAAATCGACCTGTTTCCCCCTGGAGCTGTTAAGTATGAATGTGAAATTCAGATTGCCGAAATCATGATAAACGGTTCCGCCGCCGGAGATCCTTCTTATAACGGGTATGGCCCTCTCATGGATGAACTTGGTGTCAGCCTCCCTGTTTGCGACCTGGTGCTTCCCGATTATGACTGCAGGGCTGTTGATCCCCAGTACAAGGTATTCATCCTTTTTATTCCTGAGGAGATATTCGTCAACAGCAATGTTGAAAAAAGGGTTGGTCGTGTTAAGGTTAAGGCAATGCATGGCTTTATTTTCAGCTACCCCCTTTCCCGTTTCCCCCAAGGGGGAAAAGCTTTCACTTTCCCCTCCCCCCTGGGGGGAGGCCGGGTAGGGGGTTTTATTCTATTGAAGTATTAAAATACTTATTCTTAGATAATAATTTAACATCGACAATTTCATACAATTTATAGACGCTCCATCCGATCAGCGCTCCCGCCAGCGACCCGCAGATCACATCTCCGGGATAATGCACTCCCAGGTATATCCTGCTGTATCCTACTATCAGCGCCCACAGGACAATGCTGATCGTGAACCATCTTTTCCTGATGAACATAATGCTTATCAATGCCACGTTTAATGCATTGGTGGCATGCGACGACACAAAACCGTACAGCCCTCCGCACTCCCCGTTAACCAGGTGAACCATACCCTGCAAGGCCGGTTCGTGGCATGGCCGCAGCCGGTGAAACACATTCTTGAAAAGCTGAACCGAAACCTGGTCGGCCAGCGTTACTGCAATTACAACAAAAAGAATGATTACCGGAAATTTTCTTTTATGACTGTATCCTATCCACACAAGTATTGCCAGGTAAAGCGGGAACCAGGTTATCTTTCCGCTTATGGCATACATCACCTTGTCCCAGAATGGATTGTTGAGGGAATTCAGAAACAGGAAAAGCTGCTGATCGAGTTGTTCCAGCATAGGTCGTTCAGTTATTCAGGACTTTCCAGAGCATATCCTTGAGGGTCTGTATCCCGTACCCTGTAACAGATGAAATAAATACCCTGGGAAGTTCGGGAAGATCCTTCCTCACCTCATTCATAAGCTCCTCATCAAGCAGGTCTGATTTTGAGATCGCAAGAACACGTTTCTTATCGAGAAGCTCGGGATTGTACATTCTGAGTTCATTAACCAGGATCCCGTACTCTTCACTGATGTTCCTGCTGTCGGCCGGGATCACAAAAAGCAGTATCGAATTCCTTTCGATATGCCTTAAAAACCTTATTCCCAATCCCTTCCCTTCATGAGCCCCTTCAATTATCCCGGGGATATCGGCCATCACAAATGATTTGTCATCCCTGTAGCCTACAATTCCCAGGTTAGGAGTGAGCGTAGTAAATGGGTAGTCGGCAATTTTGGGTTTTGCAGCCGAAACGACTGAAAGAAGCGTTGATTTGCCGGCGTTTGGAAAACCCACCAGGCCGACATCGGCCAGTATCTTAAGCTCAAGGATGAACCAGTCCTCGATACCAGGTTCCCCGGGCTGAGCATACCTTGGCGTCTGATTTGTGGACGATTTGAAATGTACATTTCCCTGTCCGCCCCTGCCGCCCTTTACGAGGATCTTCTCTTCGCCGCTGGTTGTTATTTCAAAGATAATCTGCTCTGTTTCAGCATTTTTGGCAACAGTTCCCAATGGAACTTCAATGACAATATCGTCACCGTCGGCGCCTGTGGATTGCTGTTTTCCTCCTCTCTCCCCGTTTCCTGCAAAGATATGGCGCTTGTATTTGAGGTGAAGCAGGGTCCACATCTGGTCGTTGCCCCTGATTATTATATGTCCGCCCCTGCCTCCGTCACCGCCGTCAGGACCTCCCTTCGGAACGAACTTTTCCCTTCGCAGATGTGCAGACCCGGCCCCCCCGTTCCCGGAACGGCAGAAGATCTTTATGTAATCTACGAAGTTGGATTCAGGCATTATACAGATATTAAAATATTGAATTAGAAAGGAAGAAGAGGGGGTGAGAGGGGGAGGGGGAGAGGGGGTGATTTAAAATCTCCCCTTCCCCTCTTCTCCCACTCTCCCCATCACATTATCATATTTCTACATTAGTTTTTTCATATAGCCGGCCAGCCTCCCGAATATATCCTCAATTGTGCCCATACCATCGACCGGCTGGTAAAGGTCTCTCTGGCGGCAATAATTGATAATAGGTTCGGTTTTCTCCCTGTAGACATCGATCCGGTTTTCGATCACTTTCGGGTCCCTGTCGTCGGGGCGCCCCGACTGTTCTGCCCTGAGTGTAAGGCGCTTTACAAGCTCGTCATGATCGACCTCCAGGACAAGCATGCTGTTGATCTTCATCTTTCTTTGTTTCAGCATTTCCTCGAGTGCGATGGTCTGATCCACTGTCCTGGGAAAACCGTCAAACAGGAATCCTGCGCTCTCCCTGGTGGAGTCAATCTTATTGCCGATCATTTCAATAACAACTGCATCAGGCACCAGTTCGCCTCTCGACATTATTGAGCTCATCTTCTTCCCAAGCTCTGTTCCTGCAGCAATTTCAGACCGGAGCATGTCGCCTGTTGAAAGATGGGTGAGATTGAACTTCTGTGCCAGCTTTACCGACTGTGTTCCCTTGCCCGATCCCGGAGGACCAAAAATCAGAATATTAACCATAGTGAAAATTAATTTATGTATTATTTAGCCAGTGTATATATCGACGTCAGATTGCGGCCATAGCCGTTATAGTCGAGGCCGTATCCCACAACGAAGTTATCGGGTATCTCGAATCCAACATAATTGATCGGGATATCTTTCTTATAAGCTGTCGGCTTCAACAGCATCGTGGCGATCCTGATCTCGGCCACATTCCTTATGACAAGCTCATTGACAATTCTCTCCAGCGTGGTTCCTGTATCAACGATATCCTCAACAACAATGATTTTTTTATTCACAAGGTCTTCGTTCCAGCCTATAAGCTCCTTGATAGAACCGCTTGAACTGGTTCCGATATATGAAGCGAGCTTCACGAAGGTGATCCTTGAGTTCAGTTCGGTCTTTCTGAAGAGGTCGGCTGCGAACATGAAGGCGCCATTGAGGATTCCGACAAAGATCACTTCGCTGCCGGTGAAGTCGCGGTTGATCTGCAGGGCCATCTCATCTATCCTCATGCGGATCGCCTTCTCGGAGATAAGCTCCCTGAACTTTTTATCGAGTATCCTGACTTCGTTCATAAAGATGACCTTTCAATATTACGCCGGAGCGAAAATATGAAAATAATAGCTTATTTTTGTTCTGATCAGCAAGTTAAATTTAAAACCCCGGTATGAAACCTCTTGTAAGCATAATAATGGGAAGCACATCTGACCTGCCTGTAATGGAAAAAACTGCCCGCATACTCAACGACATGAAAATACCCTTTGAGATGAATGCACTGTCGGCTCACAGGACGCCTGAGGAGGTTGAGAAATTTGCCAGGGGAGCTGCAGCAAGAGGCATAAAGGTGATAATAGCAGCTGCAGGAATGGCTGCCCACCTGCCGGGGGTGATAGCGGCAATGACGCCTCTTCCGGTTATAGGAGTTCCGATAAATGCATCGTTTGAGGGTCTCGATTCAATATTCTCTATACTCCAGATGCCTCCTGGAATTCCTGTGGCGACAGTTGGCGTAAATGCATCACAGAATGCAGGAATTCTCGCCGCGCAGATAATTGCCGCCGGCGATGAAAAGGTGATGAAAGAGATCATAAGGTACAAGGAGGATCTCAAGAAAAAAATCGTCGAGGCTAACACTGAACTTAAAAAGGTTCAGTTCAAATACAAGACCAACTGATCCCCGATTGGACCGATCCCCCTGCCCCCCTCCTGCTGAACCAACCCCCCAAGCCCCCCTGAAGGGGGGTTAAAACCCAAATGAATTACCCCCCATCCCCCCTGAAGGGGGGGTTAAAACCTTATTAAACAATACTTTATAATATTGGGTTTATAGCCCCCCTTTAGGGGGGTGTGGGGGGTATTATATTTTTTTGTATCTTTATAGTTTATACCTGAACCATTTTGTACTCGCTGCACAAAATTGCTGTTTCGGTTTTTTTGGTTTTTCTCTCATCCCCTGCCAATAGCGGTGATCCTTACCGCTTTCCGGCAGGAGCAGACAGAGCAGGGATGGGCTCGGTATGCCTGACTGGGAAAGGATTCTGGGCTTCGTTCCGCAACCAGGCTCTTCTTGCGGCAAACAGACCGCTCTCAGCCGGGATTAACTATGAGAACAGGTTCAGTATCAGCGAACTGGGAACAAGAACAGCCGGAGTGATCATTCCTGCAGGCACAGCTTCACTGGGGATCGCATATTCTCATTTCGGATACAATCACTTCAGGAGGGAGCTGGCAGGATTAGGCTGCGGAATGGCTCTATCGGAAAATATCGATGCCGGTATTCAGATCGATTACATTGCTGAAAAAACCTCGGGCGAATATTCAGACAGGCATTGCCTGACGTTTGAAGCCGGATTGCTGGTTTCACCCAAAGAGAATGTATATATAGGTATTCATGTCTTCAATCCGGTGCCGAATTCATTGCGCAGCTCTTTTTTACCGACAGCTGTCAGGGCGGGTGCGGGCATTGAGCTGAACAGGATTCTTTTTGCAGCGGCAGAAACTGAGATGAGTTCAGGCGAAAACCTAATCATCAGGACCGGGTTTGAGTACAGGGTTTTTGAAAAGCTGCAGCTCCGTGGAGGGTTTTCAACTGAGAATACATCGTTCAGTTTTGGCCTGGGATATCTGCTGAAATCATTGCAGCTCGACCTCGCTTTTGTAACCCATGAACGACTTGGCATCACTTCAAGTGCCTCATTATTGTTTAAAATCAAGTAAAATCAATTAACCGCAAAGCACGCAAAGGATTGCGCAAAGAACGCAAAGAAGAAACATAAAACATTAATATCTTAATATGAATGAGAATGAGATTTCGAATAGAATTATTGGGATTTCAATAGAAGTACATCAAGCGCTTGGACCTGGTCTGCTGGAAAGCGCTTATAAAGAATGTCTCTTCTACAAACTAATGAAGAATGGATTACTTGTCGAAAAAGAAAAGCCGATGCCTTTGATTTATGAGGAGGTTAAACTTGATTGTGGTTATCGCGTGGACCTTTTAGTTGAAAATAAAGTGGTAATTGAGATTAAAAGTGTTGAAGCACTTAATGATGTACACTTTGCCCAAACCCTGACTTATATGAAATTGGGGAGCTTTAAACTTGGATTGCTAATTAATTTTAATGTTTCGCTGTTAAAAGACGGTATTAAAAGGATTGTAAATAGAATTTGATGGTTCTAAAGTATCTTAAAAATATTTATTTCTTCGCGAACTTTGCGCATTCCTTTGCGCTCTTTGCGGTTAATAAGAATTATATTTCAATCTTATTATTCCTATTAAGCTTGAATTTATATAGCCAGACAGATAACCTTTCTGGTACAATAACTGAGATAGCAGAACAACTATCTTCTGATGAATCAGATGCAGAGGCGGCTGCGTCATATGTCGAATTGCTTGGTGAGCTCGCTGAAAACCCTGTTGAAATAAATTCCGGGGATGAACCGGAATTGTCGAGACTCTTTTTTCTTTCTGATTTTCAGGTAAAGGCAATCATTGACCATACCGGCAAAACAGGTAACATCATCTCTGTCTATGAAATTGCCTCGATCCCCGGATTTGACCGCCAGACAGTGGAGAT